>JAHOYZ010000058.1 GCA_019038695.1 Candidatus Zixiibacteriota bacterium | reverse complement strand
GAGTTGACCTGTGCTGGTGGTGAGTTGACCTGTGACAGCACTTTGGCTTGGGCCACTGTGGTCGTCACCAACATTGGTGATCTTATTATGCCGCTAACGTATGAGTGGAGTCCCGAGCCGGTCAGCGGTCAGGGTACCGACTCTGCCCGTTACGATGCTGCGACTGCTGTATCGATTACCGTGACGGAAGACGCGACTGGTTGTGACGCGACCTGTGATACTGCGATCACTGAGGACATTGAAGATCCGGAATGCGTTATTATGCCGACAGACACCACCGTCTGCGAGGGTGAATCGGTCACATTCTGCATTTATCCAAGTATAGAGATAGGCAAGCCGCCTTATAGTTTCTCATGGATCGGGCCTAACAGCTACGAATCCACTGATTCGTGTGTCACGGTTTCTGATTCTGGTCTTTACACGGTGACAATCACCAGTGATATCAATGGCTGCTATAGCGAATGTGAGGTCACGCTAAGTAACGAAGATTGCGGTGAGTTCTGCACGTTCACTATGGGTGGCTGGGGTAACAGATGTCCGACAGCACAGTGGGACGATTTCCTTTCCACTCAACCCGGGTGTATTCGCAATCATTACTTTGATTTCGTCTTCCCGAGCAATGTGGGTGTGACTATCGGTCATCCGGATTACTACACAGCTCACTTCACCGACGCCGGTGCCGTTGAGGATTATCTACCTTCCGGTAGCAAACCAAGGGCACTTGCTCAGAGCTGGATTGATCCAACTGGTGACGAAGCCTACACTGTGGTGGCTGGCCAGATCCTGGCACTGACCTTGAACCGAGAGTATGCGGCCTACGGCGTATTCGCGGAGTTGTTTGATCATGGAGGTAACTTCGGCGGCTTCGAGATACCGGATACCTGTGGCAAGTTCGCTGGTCTTTCGGTTGATGAGTTCCTGGTGATTGCCAACATGGCTCTGGGTGACCATCCTGATGCGGATGATTCTCTGGCTGCCTATGATGCCGATATCTCCGATGTCAATTCCACAGCTGATTGCCTCAATATACGGTTCAATGATTGTATAGTGGTGCCTGTACCTATGTCTTTTCAGGGGGTCATAAGCGCCAAGCCCGAGGGACTACCAACTGAGTACGGTCTGGACCAGAACTACCCCAACCCGTTCAACCCTGTTACCCAAATCAGCTTCGCGTTGCCGAACGCATCGCACGTGAGACTGGATATTTTCAACATCATGGGGCAGACAATCAGTACGGTCGTGGATGCACCGATGAGCGCCGGTTATCACAGCGTCAACTGGAACGCTACCGGAACTGCTAGTGGTGTATACTTCTACCGTCTGCAGGCTGATGGTTTCGTAGCAACTAAGAAGATGCTTCTGCTGAAGTAGCACTGCATCATAACGGAACATATGAAGCCACTCTCGTTGATTCGAGAGTGGCTTCTTTTATGTGCCAGCCTTGTAAGGATGCCATCTGTGGTGAATCGTGTGATACTGATTGTCCTCTCACATGGGCCGTGGAGCACAAACAGAACGTCATCAACTCGCATCAGATTATGGTGGTTGAGGGCAAGAGACTGCCGCATGATAAGTCTATCATTTTGATCGATAACGCCGAGGGTGAGATTGGCTCGGTTCTGGGCGTTATCACCAATGCCTCAGAGACTCTTTCGCTTCACAGGAAGGCTGTCGGAGCCATGGAATACCATCGCATTGTAACCAAGAACCGGGCAATGCGAGACATGATGAGCATGATCGAAGAGGCTGCTCCCACCGATGCTCCGGTTCTCATTACGGGAGAGACGGGCACCGGCAAGGAACTGATGGCTGTGGCGGTGCAACGATTGTCCCGGCGATCAAACCAACCCTTCGTGAAGATCAACTGCTCGGCATTGACCGAGTCGCTGCTGGAGTCTGAACTGTTCGGACATGTTCGCGGCGCTTTTACGGGAGCCGTGGCCAATTACCCCGGCAAATTCAAGAGTGCCGACAAGGGTACTATCTTCCTCGATGAGGTCGAGGAAATGTCACCGGGGCTACAGGCCAAACTTCTGCGCGTACTGGAAAATCAGGAGTATGAACCGGTCGGCTCCAACCGGTTGGAAAAAGTGAATGTGCGCATCATAGCCTCCACGAACATCGACCTGGCTCAGATGATTCAATCCGGTGGTTTTCGGTCGGACTTGTATTATCGTCTGAATGTCATCAGAATGGATGTCCCCCCTCTGAGACGAAGAAAGGAGGATATCTCGGTGCTGATCGAACATCGCCTCTCTGACCTCCGAGAAAAATACGGCAAAGGGATAAGTTCGGTTTCGACCCGAGCACTGACCGTGCTTGAAAGTTACGACTGGCCGGGCAATGTTCGCCAACTGTTCGGTGCTCTCGAATACGCGTTTCTTAGGTGTAAGTCTACCAGAATCGAACGCAAAGACCTCCCCCCCTGAAATCTATCCTCCCAACCAGTCTCTACTTACGTCCTCCGAGAAAGATCCGGATGAAGAGCGTGATATGATTGAGCGATTGCTGGAGAGATATCCCAATGACCGAAAACGGGTTGCCTTTGCTCTTGGCATCAGTCGAACAACCCTATGGCGCAAAATGCGCGAGTTGCGTCTAATTTGATCCCAGTCGCGCGTGATAGACTCAGAACAAAACTTCGCGAAACTTTCGCCTGATATCACGTTCTAATATTGTCACTTTGATGACCTCCTGATTACAATCTGTAACCGCTATACAAGTGTATCAACCGAAGTCGACATGTTTATACATAAAAAGGGATAAGGAAACGGCCACTCCTCGTGATGAGAAGTGGCCGTACATATCACCCAAATGATTGGATTGAGCTATTTAAGAAGAACCATCTTCCTGGTATCTGAGAAGTCATCCGCCTGGAGACGGTAGAAGTAGACACCGCTTGATACCTTGTTTCCACGATTACCGGTTCCATCCCAGGTCACCGTGTGGACTCCGGCTTCACGATATCCGTCAACCAGACTTCTAACCTTCTGCCCGGTGATATTGAATATCTCCAGGCTTACCTGTCCTGCGTTGGGCAGGTTGAAGCCGATCTCAGTCGTCGGGTTGAACGGATTCGGATAGTTCTGACCCAAAGTGAACTCCATCGGAAGGTTCGCCTCTTTCTGGGCCGCAATGATGCTCGGTGCAAAGGTCGTATGATTCATATCCGATACGAGGGCATCGGTGATCTCATACTCACCATCCAGTCGCACGAGGGCACTAGCGCCCTTATTGACGAAAGCTGGGCCATCAAGATCGAGAATACCTATCCGGGTGGTTCCGGCCACAACACCTGAGACAACTTCCAGACCATCACCAACCAGCGAGATTGGTTCGCTATACTGAGTGCCATCCAGTTCAATCTGAAGGCCGCGTAAATCAATTGGCGATTCGATAGAGATGATCGTCTGGCCGTTTTCGTAGTTTGCGTTGATTGAGATATCAGTGCGAGTCACCTTACCTACCGGAACGTCCTTGGGATTGTAGCCACACACCACGGGTGGAGGACCACCGGTGAATAAGTAGGCAACGAGATAAGTCAAATCGGCGATATTGATCTCGCCATCGCCGTTTACGTCAGCTTCCTCCATGCAAGGAGGCGGGGGACCTCCCGTAAAGAGATAAGCGACGAGATATGTCAGATCAGCGATGTTGATCTCATCGGCGGGATCACCATCGACATTGCCGCGATCACCGATGCAACAGCCAACGATGACCTCTAAGTTGAGAATCGTGAAGGACATATCGTATTTAGCCGGATTCATCCCGGTCATTGAGAATGAGGCAATGCCTCCCATGTCGGGATCAGGGGTATCCGTGGTGACAGTGATCTGGTCGACCTGCAGGTCATTGACTCCCTGCGCCGCACAGGTCCACTGTACGCCGTCGGGATTCAGCGTGTAGTCGAAGGCGACAGAGGCCACCCGACCGGCTGGTTTGCCGGTGGAGGATCCTTTGAATCCAACCGGGTGAACACCTTTAGCGGACTCCACGATATATCCGAGGCTCGGGTCGGAAACGCCCTCTGCCGTGAATTCCAGGGCTCCACCGTTGAAGGCCTGAATAGTGAACGGACCGATCTCGGCAAAATCGACGGACAGATCCCAGGTGTTGGCTGCGGCCTTGGTCATGGTGCAGGCTATTCGCCGGCGATAGACCTCAGTGAAGTCGACACTGTTCACGCAAGTCACCGCGCCACCGACCGGCAGGGAACCGTCTGAGTCTGGATTCTCCACGGTGACCTCGGTACGATAGATCAAATCCTCCGGATAATCACCATCTTCCGGTTCGCAACGCATGCCATCTTCACCGCTGGAGCCGATGTTGCTGACGATGAGGGTCGTGTCATCGATTTCGAACATGGCGTTGCCGAGGTTGGAAACGAGCACGTCACCGTAATTAAAGCCGATTGATTCAGAGACAATCGTTATGGAATCGATATCCTGAACAGTTATAGAAACAGATGAGAGCGGTATAGTATCAGTGCTGGGAGCTTCTGGAATGATGATGATATGGGTAATTGTGAGGTCAGAAACGCCCTGATCCTCCCAGTTGAAGATACCGGAATCTGGGCTATTACCGTATTCATATTTATCCACCAGAAGGTCGGAGGATGTTTTCCATCTTCCACATTCACGTCTCCGCACAAATCTGTTGTGACCACCAGTTCCCCAATCCCATGGCCACCTTACCTTCGGTACAAATTTTTTGTCCTGAGAGTTGCTTAGATCTTGCGCTTCTATACCTTCCTGTGAGAAGACAAGGTCACTGCCATTGTAGGCCTCGACAGTGTAGTAGTCTGCACCGAAATCGGCAGTTAACTCCCATTCTTCATCAGCTACCTTAGTCGCTTTCAGATATCCCATATCCTGATCTGGCTCTCCGCCAATCACACCAGAGAACTGTACTTGTATGGATGCACCCAGATCAAGAGAGCTGTCCGAATCAGGGTCTTTCATCTCCCCCTGCCACGTGATTGAGGAAGGTGCCGAAATGGCGTCAGGAATGTCTACGGTAATCCCTTCAGGTATAAGATTGTTCATGAAACGAGTGACGACCATTTTCCCGCCAACTTCCTCAAGGCAGGTACCTCCAAGTGAGGTGTGCTCCAGACCAAAGATACTGATCGTATCCGGCACCGGCTCGGCAATGGGATCGCATGGGCACGGGACAGGATAACCGTTGGTGAAAACACTCATGCCGTAGATGAAGTAATTAGTGTACAGATCGATATCGGCCTGGTTAACATAGCCGTCGCCGGTGAGGTCGCAGCTGTACAGCGGTACCGGCGCCAAACCGTTACCGTGGATGAAATCAGTCAGGTAAGCCAGATCACCTACAGTCAGTGTAATGCCATCGCCGTTGGCATCCCCGTCGGCGTAGCAGGTGTCTGGGCAGCAGAGTTCGACGGATAGCTCAAAGTAATCAACTTCGGTTTCATCCCCGAAGATTATGTCGAGATCGCCATTCTGGAGGGTGCTGAGTATATTGGTCGGTAACCAGCCCCGCGGCGGCAGGTTCTCAAGATCGAGCGTTACTATCATCTCTTCACCGTTGACCCAGATTCCATCACCGCCGTTGTATGCATCCAGATCGTTTAGTGATATCGAGTAGACTCTCCAGTTGGGGCTGCCCTGAGTGAAATCACCAAGATACATCCAATCAGTGGCGGACCCTCCTCCTGTAGCCCGCAGGCTCATGCGAAGAGTAGCGCCGACAACAACGCAATTATCGTCCCAACAGCCATTGAAGGTGTGGCCAAAGTGCTGGTTGTTGGCCGGCTCGTCGAAGTTGTCAATGTAGTCGTATTGCTGGCTTAAGAAGGCAATCAGCCCCGGACTCTGGTAAGACGGTTCGGGGCCGGTGAAGTTGTCATCTGTGCCATGAAGACAGGTCACAAAAGAAGTAGAGCCTTCACACAAAGTATCGTTGCCAAAGTTATAGCCGGTTAGATTGTCCCCCCATTGCACGTCAAGGATAGTGTGGAAAACCGTGAGCGGATAGGTCTGCGCTGCCCACCAGGATTCGACTTCCTCAAGCACGTAGTAATCTCCCGGTGATAAACCGGAGAACAAGTAATCTCCCTGGGCGTCGGTTACCGTCGTTAGGTCAACCGTACCTCCCGCGTCTAACGAGCCGTGGAGTTTTATGGTCACGTTGTCCAGCGGTGTTTCGCCCCCATCCCAGACGGAGTTACCATTCTCGTCGTGGAATTTAATACCGGAGATGCTGGCGGAAGGTACAACCTTGTAGCAGTGCGGTCCATCCCAACCGGGTTCTACCGAACCGGTTGTTGTGGCCCACCGCCAGGATCCGCCAGGCGGGTAAAAGCTTGAGTCGATACAGATAGTGTCTCCATCAGACGAGGGGGCCATTTGAGTGTTAATCCTCAGAATAACATCGTCGTAACCATTGGGGAGATTGGGTGACATCATGGACGCACCTCCCAGGGCAATAGTATCCGCGCCTGAGCCGTCCACGCTGAATCCTTGCAGTAATAGTACTAGATCGAAGTAATTATCCAGTCCCCCGGCCGTATCGTAAGTTGGTGTTTGCCAAGTGGCACCGGTGGGTGAGTAGATACGGAAACCGTTGGTTATACCGACCAAATCTTCGCCGGCATCGTTTAGAAGATTGACATTAAAGGTGACTGGCTGGCCACAGATTATCGTGTCCCCATCACCGGCACCGGGGCCTTCAGTGGTAATGGTTATACCGGCCTGGACGCCGGAGACTACCAGCATGAATGCTGCGAAGAAAAGCGCCGTAAGGACGGCTCTATATTTGGCCGGGCTTCCGGCCGAGCTCCATAATGCGGAACTGTAACCAATTGTGTTTCTTTGAGTTTTCATTGCGTACCTTCTTTGGGTGTTAGTAGTTGTAGTTGAATTTCCAAATCTCCCCTTTTGGGTCGCCTGATTGCGTGGACGGCTCCCCCGATCCCTTTTCTGAGTGTGGTTGGTGTTCATAACTCTTTCTCCTGTCGTGACTTGAGTTTGATTGTTTCGTGTAACGTTGTTCATTTTCTTTCTCCTTGTTTGGTCTCTTAGTCTGCACTTGGTGGAGATGGTTCGGAGTTAGTGCCGTTTTTTTTTGATTTTGGAGCTGAAAATGATATGTTTAGTCAGTTATGACCATCACAGCAGAAGAACTTCTAGGACGCATTCGCAAGAATGATAAGCAGTTCCTTGACGAACTGATGTTGATAATCAGGCGCATTGCCATCAAATGGAGTTGGACCGACCAGGTCGGTTTGGATGATGTCTGTCAGGATTGCTTTATAAAGGTGACAGAAAACCTCAGACAGGGAAAATATCGGCAACAGGCATCGTTCAAGACCTATGTCTACGCCATCGTGCGTAACACTTGTATCGACAACTACAAGGCCTCGCGAATGGCTGACGTTGTTGATGTAGAGAAGGTTACGCTTGTGGATCAGGGGTCAACCGGCGAGGAAGACCTGATCTCCAAAGAGGAGCGTCAAACCGCAGCCAGGGTGCTGTTGGCTCTTCCCAGAGAGTGTCGTAAACTATGGCAGGCAATCTTTTTCGGTAAACGAACATATCGGGAAGCTGCTGAGTTACTGAGACTTACGGAGGGGACGGTTAAACGTAAAATGTGGGAGTGTCGTCAGGCTGCAAGAAAAATGGTAGAAAGGTTCGAAAAATGAGAACCAACGCCGGTGTTTTGAGACTAATTCCATTAGTAACGGTCGAATGGACACCGAAACGAGGTTATGACAATGAATATGAACGATAAATGTCAACGGTTTCAGGAGGCCTTGCCCCTATTCTTTGCCGGTAGCATCGGCGAAGAAGAGAAGACCGAATTGGTAGCCCACTTGAAAGGGTGCGACGAGTGCCGGCAAATGTACCAACAAGAACTAGCGCTGTTGGCGACTGCGGCCGCTGATCAGATCGGCAATCCGCTGACTGATCATGTTAACTCGGATTTGCTGGACCGATACGTTTTCACGCCGGAGAAACTCGGCGAGACACAGCAGGTGAGAATCAAAGAACACCTGGCCGAATGCGCTATTTGTCGAGAGATTGTTCAAAAGATCGAACTCCTTCCGGCTGAGTTGGACGATTTGGTCACAGGCTACGAGACGCCCTTGATAACGTCAATCGATTCACTTTCCGCGCAACCCCCCGAAGCAAGTCGCCCCAAGATTACCAAGCTTTTCCCCGGTATGTGGCAGAGCGCGTTGGCTGCCGCCGCGGCTATCGTAATGCTGCTGGGTATTTCCCAGTATCCAGAAAGGCACGATGTGCCCATGCTTGATATTCAATTCCCTCTTCAGATGCGCAATGCCGGCTCCGAGCTTGTCTTTGAAATCCCGAGCGATCCCAGTCGCTTGCGGGCTAAAGTATTTGTCGATCCTGAAGATGACCACTTATACAACCTGCAAATCTCTCAAGCCAACGACAGCACGATTGTATCTAGTCTGGAGCACATCTCTGTTTTCGATCAACAGGGCTTCACTTATATAGGTGCATCAATCGGCCCCGGTGAGTATTTCCTCACTTTAAGCGACATCGAAGATGCCGACACACTGACCCAGCATCAGTCATTCAGAGTAGTGCTGAACAGGTGAGGGTAGGACTATCATAAGCGCTCCTAATTGCAGCGAAATATAGTGAATGTCAAAACGTCAGAAGCCCCTTATGTCAGAATCGGTACCCCCCACTAATCTGAACCAATAGCGCGTTGAAGCCAAATTCGTTTGGTCCCGGCTCGTTCCAGGGCATTGTATGATCGGCTTTTCCCCCGAAGAAAGCGCCTACCCGCAGACCCGCGAACATCTTATCATTCACCTGGTAGTCAACTCCGCCACCGAGTTGAAAGACAAGATGGGTCGCGACGGCACTTTGCTCAAAACCCTCTGAGTAGTTCTCATCGAGATCGACGTTGTAGGTTTTACCATCAACATTAGCAATACCGACTGCACCAAAGGCGTAGGGCAAGGCCTTACCGTGGGGACGTCCAGCTTTGACACCCACAAACGCCGCATAACGGTAGTTCGCCTCGTAAGTCACACTGTCGGGAAACCAGACTTTATCGACTGCGGTTCCATTTTGGATATACAGCGGCAGGATGATTTCGAATCCAGCCACCCAGCCGTTGTCAAACTGTTTGTGATAACCGCCTTGAATACCCAACATCGGGCTGTCGTCATCATAATCCCCAGTTGACTCTTCATGTGCCGGATCGTTGGATGTGACGTGCCCGGCCAGGTAGCTACCGAAAGCTCCAGCGTAAAATCCGGTCCAGTCAACCGGCTCGCTCGCCGACGTAAGTGATCCTGTCAATAGGATGATGACGAATCCGAAAGAACTCCAGAATTTCGCGTAACGAGTACTCATAATGTCCTCACTTTGTTTATAAGGTGTGCTCATATAATAATTGACAAACACGCCGGGTTGTCAAGGGCAACAAAGAGGTGGTTTTGCTGAACCTCCCCCTGCTCCCTCAACGCCAGTCACCGGTAACGATGAAGGCCGCCCACAAGAACGGATGATCGGGGAGAGATTTCCGTCGTAAGTCCTTCAGTCGTTCTATGCTAAGTTGCTGCATCTGCGTCGCCAGACTAAGCCCGGTTTGTCGGTCCAGCAACTTGTAAAGTTCCTCCATCACCTGCGCGGTCTGTTTGTCCGGAACGGACCACAACGAACTAACTACCGTCCGCGCCCCCGCCATCTGGAAGGATCGTCGAAGGCCATAGACACCTTCTCCCGTCTGCACTTCCCCCAGCGCCGACTCGCAGGCCGAGAGAACAACGAGATCCGTGCCTGACAGATTCATCGAAGTCACCTCGTGAGCCGTCAGGACACCATCCTCAGTCCCAAGTGTTACCGACCCCTGACCACGAAGGTTGGCTCCGGCTAGAAATAAGCCCGACTGCAACAACGGATTTTCGCTCAGGAAGTCGGTTTCTGTTCCCGGATTTCGTTGCTGCTTGTTAGAATCGTCATTACTGTTTACGAAAAATCCATGCGTAGCCAAATGAATAACACGGTTGCCGGGGGCGTCAGCCTTGAACCGCTCCTCACTCGCCTGAGAACCAAGACAGACTGTGGCCGGTTCGGTAAGATTGGCACGCCAGTTTTTTGCGATACGCTTAACTTCACGACGTGTTTGCGGTAACGGACTGACATTCTTCTCATGCAACCGGTAGATATTATTAGAAGAACCTCGTAATGTAAACTCGGTTTGATCAACTGTCGCACTCGTGTCCACGGAAGGCATCACGGATGCCCGGTTAACTGCAGGTGCGTCGAAGTCAGGATCGCCCAAAGCGAACAAACCGGAACCCGACGGGGGAGTAGACTCCATACGGATAATATCCCTGCCGGATGATAAATAATGAATGGCTTGTTTCTCAGCCAGGTAGTATCCCGATGGATGGGGCAGAGCAGCAAACGAAATGAGGTTAAGATTACCGTCAGGTGCGACAAGAACCAGCATTTTGTCTTTCAGATGCTTGGCCACTGGCAACCAGATAGCTTGATAGAGCGCGTTCGCAATAATGAAATATTCCTCCCGATCGGTCTCCGATGGAAGTCCCGTCTCCGCCACACGTTGCATGTGTTGTCGATAACATGCCACTATGGAGTCGATACTCCCGGCCTCGCCCATTTCCACAACAGCCGGTTCAGTGTCACGGGAAAGTACCACTGCCAGATAGTGTGGAATAGCAGCATCGTCTTCCGGAGGTAGGTAGTCATATTTGAGATACTCTATCAGAACCGAGTTGTGCGGAAGGCGATCAGTCAGGCGTTTGGCTGTAATATTGCGATTGCTCTGTTGGTGTTGGAAGCTTTGGCTGTGATCCAGAAGTCGTATTTCCAGTTCGTTGGCCATTGCAGTTATCGATTCCGCATTTCTCCGGTAGCCCTCGGCATCCACTCCGGGACCATTAACATACAGTTGCGATAGACGAAATCGCGCCGTTCTGAAGTCTTCGGCCAAAGCCAGAGTAAGTGAGTCGGTCTCAATTGCAAGTGCTCGACGACGCTCGAATAGTTGATCCGATACCCGCCCCTTTCCGGCCAGGATGATGCTTACGGCCGACTCTATCGACCCGGAATCATCAGCGCCGAAGTCAATAAAGGTACTCACAAAGTCATCCATGGCATTACGACAGTATTCGGAAAATGTGAGAGCGTTTGTTTCCGACAAAGCCGAAGCATTGTTGGTAAAACCCTGCTGCATAATGTGGGCGCACCGCCGTGCCATTGTCAGGGATCGCGTGCTGTCGCATTGTCGTCGCAGGAGTCGGGAGTAGTGTTGTTCGATTCGAGCAACCTGGATACTGGAGCTGTCATAGGCAATTTTCTTAAGTTTCAACGCCCGTAGATATAGCGACTCCGCCTGATCGTACTGTCCCAGGTCACTGTAAAGATTGGCTAGATGAAACAGGTGTCTGGCCAGGATTGGATGCTCCGATCCAAAACGGTTTTCGCTAATCGCGAGGGCACGCTGATAAAGCGGCTCGGCTTCATCGAAGCGTCGTTGCTGATGAAACAATAGAGCCAGATCGTTCATGGCGTGAGCCGTCCAGGTGTGATCCGGTCCGTGAATCCTGGTAAAGTCTGCCAAGGTACTAATCAGTAGAGGTTCGGCTTCTGCATATCTACCCTGATCGCGGAAAAGTACGCCAAGGTTGCTGTTGGCCATGGCGACGTAATGGTGATCCGCTCCGAAAGTTCTTTCAAAGATGCCTCTGGCCTTACGAAAAAACTCTGCAGCATCCGCATACCTACCCTGAGAGTAGCACAACGCCGCCATGTTATTCCAACCTAAAGCCACATTGTCGTCGTCAGCCCCGTAGACTCGCTCCCAGATTTCGATTGCCTTTCTATACAGAGGTTCTGCCTCAGCATATCTTCCCAGACGTCGATACAGCACAGCCAGATTCCCCATACTCTCGGCCGTTTTGGAATGATCAGGTCCTATGGCTTTTTCACGAATTGTAAGTGATCGTTTATAATAAGATTCTACTTCACGGTATTCCTGTTTGAAGAAATGAAAATCACCCATCCTCTGCATTATTCTGGCAACAGCCGTATCTTCAGGACCAACTTCAGCTATGGCCATATCTAATGCCAATTTTCCAGTTGCAATAGCAGAATCCTGATAAAGAGAATCAGACAGGGAGTCGGCATAATTCATCATTTCCCGAAAATCCCTACCGGACGAAGAAATTGGCGGGGCTATCAGAAACAGGAGAACTATAACAATGAGTTTATGATTCATAATTCTCGTAGTATCCACTATCCTACATGAATTCCCTTGTCATAAAAGTACTACATATCCTACTGCAGCACAAGAGGTGTCCTAGCGTGGTAATATCTTTAGAAGTGTGTAAAAGACAAAAGGTGTATCCTAGAGTTTTCAACGACCCACAAAGGAGACACCTAATGCCTTATCGAGAATTGAATTTCGACAGTCACA
>JAHOYZ010000057.1 GCA_019038695.1 Candidatus Zixiibacteriota bacterium | reverse complement strand
GATACCGTAGGTTTTCAACCGATCGTGTCCCAATTTCTTGATACGGGCCTTCTGTGATCCGACCAGCACGAGTGTCGTATACTCGGCTCCGAATCGTTGGTCCAGTCGGATAACGCAGGAAAGTATCTTCTGGGCTACGGTCAGAGAGTCTTCCATTTTGTCAAGTTCGCCCAGGCAGACGTCGCAGGCGGCACAGTTCTCTTTTTGAAGTTGCTGTCCGAAGTAGTTCACAATGGCCTGATGGCGGCAGGTGACACCGGTGCAGTAGTTCCATATGTGCCCAAGCTTTCGCATCGCGATTTTTCGCGGTTCAGACTCCATATCCCCCAGTAGAAACTCCCAAGTGGCGTAATCTCGACCGGAATAGAACAGGCAACACTCAGCCTCGAGGCTGTCGCGACCGGCCCGACCACTCTCCTGCTGATAGTGCTCAAGCGATTTGGGCATCCCGGCATGGACCACGTAACGCACGTTGGACTTATCGATGCCCATCCCGAAGGCGACGGTGGCAACAATGGTGTCAATCTCTTCTCTGGCGAAGGCTTCCTGGTTATTCTTCCGCTCGCTATTTTCCATCCCGGCGTGATACGGCAGAACTGAGAATCCCCGGGCAGTCATTTCACTGCACATCTGATCGACATCCTTCCGCCTGATGCAGTAGACGATGCCCGATTCGCCGCGATGTCTGCTGAGTACTTCGGCAATCTGCTCAAATCTACGGGTAAGACGCTGAATCTTGAAGTGGAGGTTGGGGCGGTCAAATGAACCGACAATCGACTCGGGGTTGTCCAGGTGGAGTTGCCGGCCAATATCGTTGCGAACCTGTTCAGTGGCAGTTGCGGTGTAGGCGTGGATCCCCGTATTTGGGAACATTTTCTTGAGAATGTCGAGTTGCCGATATTCAGGGCGAAAATCATGCCCCCACATGCTGACACAATGGGCTTCATCAACGGCAATCAGCGAAATTCTGACATCTCGAATTAAGTTGGCAAACGGTTCTGAAACAATACGTTCCGGTGCCAGATAGAGAATCTTCAGACCTCCGTTCCGTATTGCAGAAAGAACCCGCTGCTGATCTTCAGGCTGCTGAGAGCTGTCAAGCCGCGCCGCTTCGACTCCGCAGTCCCGAAGAGAATCGACCTGATCTTTCATCAATGAGATCAAGGGTGAGACGACAATGGCCATTCCGGCAAGGGCTACGGCCGGGGCCTGAAAACACAGAGATTTACCTCCCCCGGTCGGCAGCACAACGATTGAATCCCGACTTTCTTCAGCACAAAGCATCGCCTCTTTCTGTTGCGGCAGGAAATCCTGAAATCCCCAATAACGACCCAGAACCTGTCGGATTTTGGCAAGAGACTTGTCGTCGGTCATATCACACGCCGACCCGCACAACCTATTACGTTGTGATTCAATTGTTTACCCTCCATGCGTGTTGTCTTGGAAATGACTGTGTCAGTAAATATACATAGATTCTCAGATGTGGTCAACCGGCTGTATATCACATTCTGATTGGCGAGCAAAAAATATCCCTTCAGACCATCGTTATCAGAGGGAAAAGCGCAGATTATGCGACGCTTTTTTCTTGTGTTTGAACGTGTTGCCACTATATTATTGGAAATTGATAATCCACTGCTTGTACTTCTTTGATTCACACCGGATTACTCACCCAATACCTAGCCTGCATGCCTTCTCTACGGGTATTGAACACCCGCTAGTGGAAGGGCAAGCATATAAACCTTTTTGAATGCGAGTGACATCGTAGGCTGACAACTTTGGACGATAGACTGAGCGCGCGAGGGCTACGCGTACGTGCGTTTGTGTGGAAGGAGGTGGATTTACAGTTTGATGTAGCAAGGACGCGCTTCTGGACTTGCATAATGGTCAGAATACTGCGTCAGACTTTCCAGTTGTTGTAAAAGAAAACCTTATCACAAGACAGGCAAGAAGCAAATGCTTGAAAGGAGCAGAGCATGACAAGGAAATCTACTTCTTTGTTTATCCTCATCTTACTAACAGTGGCCATGCTAGCCGTCTCTGCCGATGCATCTCGGTCTACCGACCTAAGTTTCGACAAAGTCAAGGCATATGGCTTCTCTTTCCAGGAGTCAGAAAACCAGTTCCAGGCTTTCAACAGAGGCTCCAATCAGACTTCCTTAGGCACTCACACTGCCGACGGTAACTCACCGGGATACATTGTAGGCAGATCATTCGAAGACCGGCCAAACTGGTACCATCCTGGCCGTACTGTTGACTGGCGCAACGACCCGATCATTCACTTCATTTATGCTTTCCAGGGTGTTGGCGGACCTGATTACGATGTCTCCCCCCAATCTGCTATGTACGACTACTTCAATCCGTTGGTTGGGACCCAGGGTGCCTGGGGACCTACCCCGCTTCTGATGTATGGTGACCCAATCAACACCCACGGAATCATGCCGCAGTTGGCGGTTGACACAACCGGTCATGCCATGCCCGCCACCTACTGGCGGACACCGGTGGTCACCGATGATATCAGCAACTGCGAGATCTTCTGGGATGTTGCCGGGCCCGGCGCCTGGGGCACGATGCTAGGTGACACACTGCCGGCCTCGATTTCTGAGGATCCCACAGTGACACAGGGTTATCCGAAGATTGAGTTGCAGCACTACGCTGGCCAGATCATCACCCACGTTGTGGCCGTTGAGTTCATCGGTCCTACTTGCGGCTACTGGCGCCGTGTCGGCGACAACCCGACACCCGGCCCCTGGACTTACCAGCGCATAACCCAGGCCATGAACTGGTCGGGTGAGATGACTGTTGCCGCTTCCACGATGAATGGTGATGTTGCCGTTGTCTTTATGACCAACGATGGCGATGATTGTGATAATGTCGCCTATGTTGAGTCGACCGACGGTGGCGCCAGTTGGCCGGATTTGACTCCGATCACTATTATCAATGTGGATCTTGAAGGGTCCGCCTGGGTGCCCTGGTGTAATGTCGACGCCCTTTATGACACTGACGGTTATCTTCATATCGTGTACAACACGATGGAAGTGGTCGGTTGTGTTTCACAGGGTATTGACCCGGCCCGTTTGTATCACTGGACCGATCGTGTGTCCGGTGACAACGCTGGTGGCAAGCTGTCCCTGGTGGCGGTTGCCGATTTCCACGGCCTGGGCTCGATGTGTGGCCGTGCCGGTACCAACGTGGCCAACCTGGCCAAGGGTGCCATCTCCCAGTGTGACACCAACCTGGTTGTCATCTGGCAGCAGTTTGGTGATCCGGACGCCGGTGACTCACTTGACTGTCCGGTCGATAACGTCTGGACCGGTGGTTACAATACCGAAATCTACATGTCGGTTTCGTCGACACTGGACGGTGGGGCGTGGGATGCCGGTCGTAACCTGACCAACTCTCACAACCCCGACTGTGACAGCACAGCCGCCAATAACTGTGACCATGACAACTATGCTTCCCCGTCCCGTTACGCGATGGACATGTCGCTCTATGATACGACCAAGTGGGCTGCGGTTCCTGAAGCTTTCCAGGTTCGCGATGTTCTGGCTCCGGGACAGGGAGACACTCAAGGTTGGTACATCGATGTTGCGTATGTCGATGACCTCTATGCCGGTGTGGCTCGCTGGCGCGACGATGCTCCGGTGTGGACCTACAACCCGATCAAGTGGTTCCGTTTGCCCTGTGTTGATCCGATCATTAAGCCTCAGATCAACTGCAGTCATCCGGACTTCCTGGCTCCGACTAACTGGGTGAAGACCGGTACGCCGACTGTGATCGAGGACGTTACGATTCTGAATATCGGTAACGCCGATCTTATTGTTGGCACAATCGCTGCCAACGTAACGGTTGGTGATCCGAGCTGGGTGACGATTACAGGTACACCGGGTACGATTGGTATTGGTGGCGAAGGTTACTTCGACGTCAACCTCAACCCGGGCGGTATTGTCACAACCCAGACCGCTCTGGAAGCAGAGATAACTATCGCTTCCAACGATCCTGATCGTCCACTTATCACGGCTTTTGAGATTGCTACCGTGATCGCCGACACGGTTGTGCAGGTGATTTGGGATACGGTCAATAATGCCTCCAACTTTGCTTTGACCTGTGCCAATCAGGGTCAACTTGGCCACAGCGGCTGGGGCAATGTCAATATGGATTTTGTCCATACTGATTCCTCCGGACCGGAATGTACTCTCACTGACGAAGACTATGCTACCGAGCACGTCTACTTGTATGACGCCTGTCCGGTCATGATGATTGACGACAGTGAAGCCTTCGGTACCTATGCCTGGAACCCGTTCTGGGTCCCGGCACGGTCAAGCGAACACGACTTCCGTCCGATCCCCGGAACCGGTCCGTCCAAGAGCACCGGTGATGACTATATGGAGCATGTCTCTGACGTGTTTGTAACCCCTGATACCTCGATCCAATTGCTGAAGCATACCTACATTGTGGATGGCAATAGTTTCGTGGTCGAAGGTTACAAGATCGTAGCTGATGCCACGACCGATATGTACTTCGGCGAGTGGATTGACTGGGATGTCCCGACTCTGGGTACCGGTAATCAGGGTGGCACTGTTGCCGCTCCTGGTGGTGT
>JAHOYZ010000056.1 GCA_019038695.1 Candidatus Zixiibacteriota bacterium | reverse complement strand
CGACGGTCAGTTCAATGTTACCACTGTAAGTCCAGACCATCTCGGCATCGGTGTGGTCAGCATCAGAAACATAATCATCGAGGTTGATGGTCGCAAAGCTGCCACCCTCGGCAATCGTCTGGTCAGGAATATCGGTCACTACCGGAGCGGTCTGAGCAAAGGCACCCACAGCCAACACAGTTATCAGGACCAGAGTATATAGTATAGTTTTCCCAAACATTATCTCAATTCCTCCCTGTCCGCTATTTCAAAAAGAGCATTTTCTTGGTCTGTCGATCGTTTTCAACTTGCAGTTTGTACAGGTAGATTCCAGTGGCCACCTGCCGGCCACGGTCGTTGGAAGCATCCCATACAACCTGGTGGTTTCCGACGGGTAGTTTTTCATCTATCAGCAGTTTTACATGCTGTCCAAGAATGTTGAAAATTTCCAAAGAGACATGTTGCATACCGCTTCCGTCGCCATCGATAGAGAACTCAATGGTCGTAGTTGGATTGAACGGATTAGGGTAGTTCTGCCTTAGATTGAAGGAACTCGGTAAGGCAGGTTCAAATCCCTGTACCCTGACGGCAGAAGCCGTGGATGTTGACAGGAGTACATTGCGCAGGTTAACTTGCGACTCCTCTCCCTCGACATCTTTGGCGCGAGCCAGAACAGGTATGCGAATCAGGTCGGCCGATCCTTCCTGGATCATAGCCTCATCTTTGAACGGGTTGGTGAAGTGCATCAGGATCTTCATTTTTCCGACACCGTTGTCTTTATAGCTCATGATCAGTCCATCGGCATCTTCGGTAGTCTCTGGACTACCCAGGAGAATAGTTCTCGGATTGTAGGCAATATCAATCTCCACACCAGCTATGGCCTCCGGAAGTTCCGATTTGACCACGAGCACATCCGCTGTACCATCAAGAGGATCTTCAAACTGAATTGCCACGGTGGCCATGTCGGATCCAGTAAATTGCGCTGGAGCGGGTGAGACAGGGATACCAAAGATTAGATTGACCACTCCCACCAGATCAAAGACATCGACGATACCATTGGTGACGACGTCGGCCACATCAAACTGGCGTCCTGTCAGGGAGTAATTGCCAAGTATCTGAGCTACAATATTGACCGCGTCGGCGACATCGACGTGTTGATCCAGGTTGACATCACCCGGTCGGTCCACCTGGATGATACCCGAATCAGTCACCATCGCCATTGATGGATAGTTCGGATCAGGGTTTATGGATTCCCATCCATTTTCGATGTAAACTGAGTAGTTTCCTGGGGGAGCCAGGGAATCTATCGACATCACCATATAGAGGATTGCAGTACTGTCATTCTGGCCGGGCACGATAGAATCGTTGTCCATGCCAAAGGTCACCACTCGGACCTCGCCGGAAGTGCCCCCGATATCATCATATACTACGAAACCATCAGTTCGGAAGGTAGTTATCACCGAATCAAGGTCGAAATAGTCAGCGTCATAGAGAAAGTCAAACTGCACACCGTAGACCGTCTGCGCGGTCACCAGATCGATTGGCAGGAGAATGGATTTCTTGCCAGCTAATCCACCTGCCGGGCTGCCCTCAGGAGTGGAGGTTGTAAACAGGATATCGAACTCGATCTCATCTACCGTGATTGATACCGTGACGATATTCGAAGTACTCCCGATGGCATCCTGGGCCTGGAACTGGATGGCATAGGTACCGGCCTGTCCGCGAGCCGGCGTGAAGCTGAAACTTCCCTGTGTTGAGCCCACTCCTGACACCTCACCTCCGACACCAAAACTGGCGTTGGTCGGCAGGCTAAGAGCCCTTAAAGTCAGTGCGTCACCATCAGCATCCGAGGCCGACACGGTAAACGCGACATTCTCTCCTTCGGTAATTACATAGGAGCCAGGGGACACCGAAGCTACTACCGGGGCGTTGTTATCGCCCGGACTAGTGACCGTTACTGTTGCTACTTTCGGGATCGCCGAGCCAGAGGCATTGCTGGCGCTGATAATATAGGTTGTCGTCACTGAGGGATCGACTAGTCTTGTTCCGGTCGGTCCACTCACCGTACCAATGCCATTGTCAATGGTGATTTCCGTGGCGTCGGATACACTCCAGGCAAGAGTCGAATTACTCCCCTGCATTATTGATGTCGGGGTGGCTGTAAAATAGTCAATCACCGGTGGCGAAGTGGCTAGTGTATCAACTATCACCCGCCCCCAATCCAGTTGTACAACGGTTTGGAGACCTTCAAAGTTCGAATAAGCGTTGTTTTGGCAACCGATAGAAACCGGTGGAAAAGACTCCGGGTCAATAATATCTTCTTCGTAGAAATTGATATTAATGGCATCGCCATGCTGAGCTGCAGGGTCGATATGCATCGGGAGAGTAAGAATAATAGAAGTGCCCGAGTCGGCCCCAGGAGAAGGATCGACATAATTGATCGGCATACCAAGGACCTTCAGCCGCAGATGAGTGGAGAACTCAGAAGGGTACTCCTCTTCCTCTGCAACAATTGGGTACGTTTCGGTCGTGTCCAGAAAACCGGTTACATTCCACTGGTAGAAGCGGGTGATCCCGATGATCACCGTTCCGGTTGAATCCCAGCCGGTATCAATACCCAGAACCAGCGGATGCAGCAGGGTTGTATCGAGATCCAGGAATACCTGGAAAGCCTGGACATTGCGTCTGATGTCGAACTCAATAGGAACATTCACAATCGAGTCCGGTCCCCCGGAGACATTAAGAATAGCGAATGTATCTAAGTGGCTCGGCAGAATGTCCGCACAGGCGGCCCCCGCCTGGGATTGACCAGCCAATCCCAATATCAAGACGAGCAATAGAATGGGAATACTTACTGTTTTCATAGGTACTTGTTCCTTTGCTTATCGGACCAATAAATATCTTTTTTTTCAACCATAATGTCGCGACCGTCAGGTCGTCCGGATTCTCTGATGCAAATTGTTGCAGTTTGACCCGGATTCGAATCAACAGCATTTCCTGCCTCGGCGACTTTCGCCAAAGCTGCTATTGAGCCGGAGCCGACTCGAACCACCACGGGGTAGCTTCTCTTTATCAGAACTCTATCCATTATAAATTACTCAACCAGACAAATTACAGGTTCTCTCAGTACTTCGTACGAGCAATATGCGGACCAAATCAGTACACATATGGTTAGTCTGAGTGGTCACTTTCTGACCAAACTCAACCCTTCAATAGAGGGCTACAGACACTTCCATTGTGTCTTTGTAACAACGTGCCCATTAAGGGCTTACGGAAAATTGTCCGCTTCTGTTCAACTCTTGAGCAGTAGGACGATCAGAACCCCCTCATCAATTCAGGAGCCGTTCTTTTAGAAGACCAAAGTAGGTACATAATCTTGTTTGAAACATCCCTGCAACCCCGCAACCGGTTGCACAATATCCCGGCCAATACCGGCCATAACCTCCAGATACAAAAAAGGATGACCTTATTTCTTTGTGTCTCCCCTCGGAGCCTTACAAACGGTATGGTCATCGTAATCATCAAACTTGCCTATCCTGGCTTTACTAGTCAATTCACTATCTAGTTTTCGATGTCTCTCTCCTATTCTTATCCCCCGGAAAGGGATTAACCTTTCCGGGGAATTATCAAAACCACAAAAGGGTCTGATTACTTAACCATCACCATCTTCTTGGTGTCGGAGAAGTCACCGGCATTCAACTTGTAGAAGTAGATACCGGAGGACCAACCGGCGCCGTCAATCACGAGCTCAACATTGCCAGGCTGAGCGGTACCAGTGTAGACAGCGACTTCCTGACCAGTGATGTTATACACTGACAGAGTATAGTCAACAGCCTTCGGTACGTCGAAGCTGACAACGGTGGTCGGGTTGAACGGGTTCGGGAAGTTCTGGTTCAGCGAGAAGTTGCTCGGAACCATGTTGACCTTGACCGGAGCACCTTCGTATGTGGCCAGCTCAATGCTCACAACGTTACCGTTGGAGTTCATGAACTCACCTTCGAAGGTCTGGTTGGCTTCCATGGAGTAGACCAGAGCGCGCGTGACATTAGCCTCGGCGTCGTAGGCATACTTCAATTCCATGTTATCAGCCAGCAGCTCAGGGGCAGCATTACCTTCGATTACGACAAAGGCAGCGCCCATCTTGCTATCAACCGAAATGGCACTGGCGAACGTCACAGAAGCGTCGATCGGAGCCAGTTTCGGGTAAGCCAGAGCGTCACCAACGATGACACGGATCAAGTAGACGAGGTCACCAACCGACAAGGCGATACCATCGGCATTAACGTCAGATGCAGCAACTGCAGCCTGGAATGCCTCTTGAGTGGCGTCACCAAAGACCTGAAGGCCATACACGAAGTAGTTCGTGTACAGTACAGCGTCAGCGATTTCGTATGCGATGCCGTTCAGGTTCAGGTCACCACGATCATCAATGGAGTCGGCACAAGCAATGTCGATTCCACCGTTGATGAAGTCGATGAAGCGTTCCGGAACCGGCTTGTCGTCTCCGCCACCTTCCAAACATGGGTCATCCTGAGCACCGAAGTACGTCGGCCAACCAAAGGTCGGATTAGTGATCTCACCATCATAGACATCCCAGTCCTGATCGAAATCAAAGACATAGCGGGAGATGGCAGTCTGCACACCGTACGGGTTCGGATCGATCAGTTCGTGATAGGCAATGGTGTTGTCGCCACAGTCCATCCAGTAGAACCGAATCGGAACATACTGACACTCGAAAGTCCGGTCATCGGTGACCAGGAAGTCGAGCGAGAACAGCGTGTAAGGCATGTCGAATTCACCCAACAGCGAGTAGCAGTCAGGATGGTTAGGACCATTGTTGGTCTCAGCCATACCAACTACACGCAGCAGACCAGAAGGACAGCCGTTGCCACAGTTACCATTGTAATTGTAGCGATACGTGAAGTATTCCCATCCACAACCTGGATCAACAGTAGCTGTGTCCTGGTTGTAAATGCGGCCTTCAATTGCGGTCTGGAAAGCAAGAGCCGAAGCGTCGTAGGCGATGAGGAAATCAAAGCCCATCATTTCTTCGGTACCCTTGTTGACCGTAACATCGACCATCTCATGCTGACCCTGGTAGGTCTTATGAGTCTTAGCAATCTGAATCTCGAAAGGTGTAGCCGAGAGGACATTGACCACAAGGCTACAGCAATCCATATCCGCGCCATCAGTCACGCAAACCGTGAATATGTACGTGGAGTCACCATCAGCAGTCTCGGTGTCGAATTCGAATATGCCATCATCTGGATGGATGCCGAAGGATCCAGCACCACCAGCAGGCATAGTCGCGCTTGCTAAGGCAACCGAATATGTGAGATCGTCGCCATCAGCATCGGAACCAACAAATGTTCTCGTGGCGGTCTTGTTAGTACCCTCATTAATAGGGTCGCCACAATCAATAGTCGGGGCGATGTTGGTGAACCGAACCTGGAAATCACAGGTGTCACCGTCACCACACTGGTCGACAACCTCAACGGAAACATCAATCAAACCTTGGTTGACCAAGGCGATGCTACCGGCCAAGCTG
Organism: Candidatus Zixiibacteriota bacterium; assembly: GCA_019038695.1. Classification (NCBI taxonomy): domain Bacteria; kingdom Pseudomonadati; phylum Candidatus Zixiibacteriota; species Candidatus Zixiibacteriota bacterium. The sequence continues at coordinate 6,634 of JAHOYZ010000056.1, read as the reverse complement.
TACACACCAGCGGTGTTAACGTCGCCAGGTGTGCCGTTGACTACAGTATAAAATACCATACCATCGTTAGGCGGGCACTTATCCGGATCGGGATCCGTTGCATCCAAGTCAAAGGTAAGGGTTGCAGTGTGGGTTGTGTCGAGAATGGACGTCGGGCAGTTGTCAAATGATGCCGGAATGTTCGGCTGCTTCTTAATCGGGAAGCAGTACGGGCCAGCCCAAGATGGGGCTACCGAACCGGCAGTTTTAAGAGACCACATCCAAGCACCACCCGGAGGATACCAAGCGGAATCGATACAGAGGAAGTTGCCTTCCTCGGCTATTCCAACCTGAGTCGTGAAGGTGTAGACATCTTCATCGAATGCTGTAGGTATGCCATTAAACATAGCAAAACCACCGGCGCCGACAGTGTCGGAACCAGTGCCGGTGCAGAAATAAGTGAAGAAGAATCCACCGTCATCGTATTCTCCAAGACCTGGATCTGTAAAGTCGAACAGAAGAGTGGCTGTCATTGGTGCAAAAGTACCACCGGGAAGTTCGCCACTGGCATCACCGGTCGATGATATGAAGACCCTGAAGCCGTTCATATGTCCAGTGATAATATCAGTGGTGTTAGTCATGTGGACAGTCCAGGTGACGTCTGTATCGACATTCACCGTAGGGGTGGTACCATCAATCCAAATACCAGTCGGATTTCCGGTTACATCTAGAACGTCCTGAGCATTTGCAAGCCCAAACGAACAGACTATCAACGCGGAGAGGATAAACACAAAAGCATTGCGTTTCATTGTTTACTCCTAATTACTTCGTTAACAGTTAGCAATGAATGCTGAGCGTTCACTTTATTCGCATTCTCCACATGGGAGGTCCCGAAGCCTAAGTCTGCCAGTGAGAGCCACCTAACTCGCAGTTTAGCCTGTGTCGGGTCAGCGAACATAAAAGAACGTTCATTCATTTGAGCGTGCGCCATAATACCTCTTTTGAACGTCCTCCTTTCCATCTATTTTCGGGTTGACGTTACACGTCGCACCGACAGGTACGACGCATTTACTATTGTGCAATAAGTTTGTTTTTTCAATTTTATGGTCATAAATCTTACCAACAAGCCTCCACATCACACGGAGCCACACCTCCAGTAAACAAGAAGGCTACTAAGTAAGTCAGATCACCAATATTGGGTTCTCCACCAGTACAGTCCAGATCCGCCACCCATAGCGGTTCCGGGGGAGGACCTCCGATGAACAGGAAGCTCACCAAGTAGGTCAGATCCGCGATATTAGGCTCAGGAGAATCATCGCCATCGATATTGCCGCAGAAGCTCGAACCTGAAACGGTAAGCGAGCCGTTATCAATAATGACCGTGAGTGTGTCGACACGGGGGGCCAATATTTCATTGATTTCAATGGAGTCGGCTGGCGGAGAAGGAACTTTCTCCCATTTCAAACATTCACTACCAGCCCACTGGGTACACAGAAAATAATTGGTATCCAAAATAGTGTCATAGACAATTCCTATCAACGAACCATCGGGACGGGACCAACTGAAATGATCGATGAACTGCCACTGGACCATTATCTGAACAGTCCGGTCGGTAGCCGTATCGGGTATATCATAGACATCAGCCAGAAGCTTGATGAGCGGGGTTTCTCCATGATTGCCCGGAGGGATTCCTGGTAGTTCTGGTTGGAATGGCATGCGGGCGATGCCAACGATATTAAGGTCGAGGCCGGTGCCCGAAAGCGAGCGGGCAGCAACATTCTGCCATCCCCCGACAAGAGTGCCAGTGGTGTCAAAACTACCGATCTGAACGTCGTTGGTATCAATATGAATGAAATCCCAGTCACCCAGTGGGTTGGTTAGTACCGAATCGATACAATCTTCACCACTGTAAGTGATGCAGTCCCAGTAGGATGTGTCAATCACGGTTGCTTCATTGGTCTGGAACGACATAATATCGGGATTGCCAAGTTGCAACCACAAATTGAAGCCAGCCACCGTATCATGGTAATTGTCCAGAGATACAGAGATCACTGTGTTGATTGTGCCCGGAGCAGCAATGGTGTCACCCACCGTGATCACTAATTCCGGCTGAGCACTGGCAGTTGGGATAGTCAGCAGAATCAACGAGAGAGCGGTGACCGAAATCACAGTTACCCTCCGCAACGCTTCACTGAAAGTCATACCTTCCTCCTTAACGTACTTGTTGTCGCTATCTAGTATCGCTATCCCTTAGCCAAGGTTCTTATAAGGCATTCCTTTGTGAGATCAGGGTCTTAATTTGGCAGACATCACTATCCCAAACGGGTACAGAAGACTCTACTCTCATCAATTAAAATACACTTCTTACAGATGTGATAAACAATTAGTAACCTGTTTGTAACTTCTTAAATCAGCCACCAGACCGATTAAAGACGAAGTACTAGACAGTTAATCTCGGAAGGATTGACTTTCGAAAAGTCAACTGAGTGCTAACCAATATGTGTGATTGCCACCTATCATCCGAGGCCAATATACGGCTAAGGGAAAATATTGTCAACAGAAAAAGGACGAAATCAAATGTTTTCTTGGCCCTTGTCCCGCAATCAAACAGGCTTATTTCTTATGCTTCCTCCTGATTGTAATCGGTTTCTCTCCGTTAGTAACGGGAAAATAACCATTGATTATGTTTCTATCTCAAGCCTTGCTTGAGCAACGAGCGTGCCACCGACAATTGGGCATTGCGGCCCTTCTTAGAACTACCTGGATGTCTCATTTCCCTACGAACTCATTTACAAGAAACAACTTAACATTGTAGCGCCGTTCACCCTCGAGCTTATTGGGAATCGTCAGCCATCATCAGTTCGCAAACGACTACCGATACGACTCTATAATCGTGCATATGTTTGCATCTATTTCGCAACAGTGTGGCTATTAGACCGCTCGTCCGGCAGATTGTGGTGGCAGACTGAAAGTACTTCCAATTGCTGGAGGGATTGGGGAGTAACCGTCTATAATATATAGGGAATCACGCTCAGCCACTTACCACATGAGTTAAAGATTGACTTCATTTCGGCGATCTATATACTAGCGCTGCAACAATCATCGTTAAACCAACAGGTGACAGACAGATGACCAAGCTATCGCCAGCTGTTAAAGAGATAATCAAGACCGTCGCTTTCTTAATTGTGGTAGGAGTAGTTGTTTTCTTCTACATGATCTATCCACTCAATCGATCCAAAGCTACCACCGGGCGTCCCGGCCTCGACGACTATAACCCGGACTCGCTGGTCGCCAACGACATAGCGGCATATATTGAGGCTGGTGTCTGCGATACTAGCCTGACCGCCACTGCCTCGATTTGTGACACATTTTGGGTTGAGACTGATGGTTTGACAACCATAGCCTGCCTGTGGCTAGTGCCCCCGGCAGGAGTCGATTCGGCAAGGGGAACGATCTTTCTGTTGCACGATGATGGTGCCGACCGTGACGCAATGGCACCTCTGGCGCGTACTCTTGTCGACTCCGGCTATTGTGTCGTGGCCTATGACCAACGTGCGGCCGGACGATCTAGTAGACAATATCGCGGCGAGGGACAGTATGAAGCAGACGATCTTCAGGAAATTATTCGTCATCTCGATCTCCGTAGTCATGTCATTCATCCGGTTGTTGTTGTCGGTTGGTCAACAGGTGCGGATGCTGGTCTGTTGTGTTCTCGAAATGAGTCCCGGATCGACGGCGTTATCGCTGTCTCGCCTTATCTTTCTTCGGAACGTTGGCTGGATGTCATCCAACAGAGACACGAAACCATGTGGTTTCCCTTCTCCAATACTATAATGTGGTGGTGGTACGAAATCCGCTCAAGCTATGCCGCCCCATTCCGCGAGTTGGAAGATATTCGTTCGGTTGCCTGCCGGACACTAGTGATGGCCGATGATGACATCCAGGATTGTGACGAAGTTGTCCGACTAAAGGAAGTCTCGGAGGCGGCTCTGCTTCAGATTGGTTCGGTGCCGATCACGGATGAAGAAATGACAATTGAGATACTCGATTTCGTCGTGGGATTGTCGGAAGTGGAATCGGAGGCTCAAATGTGATAGGGGGAGGGATCCCTCTATTCTCATTTTTCAGTACAATTGCGATAGTTATCTATAGCTGCTCGCAGGGCATCGGGAGCCAGGTTGGAGCAGTCCATCTTTCGCTCAGGTAATCCGTTTAGAGCAATGGCTACTTCTTCGCGGGTCAACTTTGATGCCTCGTCAATGTTTTTACCCACAGCCAACTCGGACGTTATTGAACTACAGGCTATAGCGGCGGCACATCCGAATGTTTTGTGTCTCACATCGACCAGTATTCCATTCTCGACCCGGATGAACATTTTCATCACATCACCGCAAGCCGGATTGCCAACCTGCCCAATTCCGTTGGGGTTCTCCAGTTCGCCAGTATTACGTGGATTCTGAAAATGGTCCAGAACAGTATCGTTGTACATGGGGCAAGGATAAGCAATTGATCGACATAAACAAGAGGGAATGCAGGCGTGGCCTGATTATATAATCGATTCGCGTTTCAGTGAGAGCTGTCCAGCCGGTTGGCCAGCAAGTGCAAGAATAATCCTACATCGGTGACAATACCAATTGTCTGCATAGACCCCCGGTCTTTCAGTTTGGTCACGACGGCTGGATTGATGTCCACGCAGATTGTCAGAATCCTCGCGGGGATCATGTTACCGGCGGCGATACTGTGCAACATTGACGACAGCATCATCACCACATCAAGATCGGCCAGAATTCGGGCGTAGTCTTCCTGTGCTTCATTCATATCGGTAATCGTCTCGGGAAGAGGACCGTCATCGCGCAACGAGCCGGCCAGGGAATAAGGAATACCAGTCTTGACGACCGAGTGCATGACCCCATCGGTAAGAGTACCCTCGGAAACAAGGTTGGCAATAGACCCGGCGCGGCGAACTTCGTTGATAGCGCGCAGATGATTACGATGGCCCATTTCAACCGGTTTGCCGGTTTTGTTGTCGATACCAAGTGAAGTACCGTAGAGATTAGCCTCTATATCATGTACCGCCAGAGCGTTGCCCGATAACAGGGCGTCGATATGTCCGCTATCAATAAGTCGCGAGAGGTCCCCAGCACCACCGGTATGGACCACTACCGGACCAGCCACCACGCCTATTCTCTTTTTATTGCTCTCTATAATGTCGGCTACCTGGTTCACTGCCAAACGGACCTGACGTTCGGTGGAGACTTCACCGGACATAAAGGTGAAGATAGAACGATCGCGCTCAACAAACTCTGGTTTGACCTTGATACCGGACAAGCCGGTGGCGACCTTGTCGCCCTTCTTTACGGATCGGAATTTCTTTATGCTGGCAACACCACCATCAACAACGATCACGCCGTCCATTCGAATTTTGTCTACTTCGATCCAGACGCCGTGGTGGCGAACCTGAGTGATATGATTGGTGGAGCTATAGAAATCCGGCGGGACAACACCGTCGGCGGGGGCGGCCTGAAGAGCAACCTCGTCGTCAGTTTCGATCTGACAACCAAGACTGGAGAGTTTCTGAAGGATAGTGTTCATGTGGACCGCAGTCTCACATGTGATTTTCAGTCGGGCATGGGAGAACTCATCGTTGTTGGTGCCAATCCGAAAATCAAGCATCTCGAACTTACCGCCATCGGCAATGATGGTGTCGAATATCTTGCGCATCAACCCGGAGTCGATCAGGTGACCCTCGGTGACAACTGTTTGTTCTATTATGAACATGTTCATTATATCGGCAGACATCGGGTGATGGATCAGTTGGGTCTGGTGCAATGGGAGATTGTCATGATCGGCAAGACTGGTCTCGCGGTGACCGGTTGTGGGAGATTGTCGCCCCCGCGAAGGCGGGGGTCCAGGTCTGTATTTTCAAAATGGGTTCGTTTGGTAATACGCACTTTTACGTTTTGGTGTAACTTTCTGTCATTGGTCGGGTAAGGCGAATTTGCTTATTGTTTCAAGCAGTGATAACGTAGTGTTTTTGGGGCACTTCCAGTAGTGTTCTGGTAGTGAATCTGCGAATGTTGGTTGTTGACGATTCATACCAAAGGGGGAAGGAGCATGAACTGGTGTGATGCTGTTGGGATAGTGCGGGGAGAATCGTCCGTGTTTTGTGATGTGTCAGTGGGTGATGCTTTATATTGACGGAACGCATAGCAAGCTACTGAGCACCAAGCGACAATATATTCCAAACGAATAATGCTGTTTGCCGAAAGATGTTCCATGTGTATATTGTCTTACAGTGATCAACAACTACGACAATACAAAACTTGAGAAGATAATACTGGTTGGGCTGGCTGCCAGTTCGCGACAGAAAGCGGCTGTGTCCGAATCGCTCGATGAATTGGCTGCGCTGGCGAAATCAGCCAGAGCCAAAGTTGTCGGACGGCGTATCCAGGTGCGGCCCCGACCTACACCCGCCTTCTATGTCGGCAAAGGATTAGTCGCTGAACTCAAGCGCATGCTGGAGGAACTGGGCGGCAACTGCGTCCTGTTCGACGATATGCTTTCACCGGCGCAGCAACGAAATCTTGAGCAGTCGCTCGAAGCCAAGGTTCTTGACCGTCCCATACTCATCCTGGACATTTTTGCCAACCGTGCC
>JAHOYZ010000055.1 GCA_019038695.1 Candidatus Zixiibacteriota bacterium | reverse complement strand
GAGGACCACCTCCGATCTGCCACTGAGTAGTGTGAATTGATCAGATGATGATATTTTGATATTCCTTCTCTGACCCAGGGGTGAATGACGTTTCGTGCTTCTGACTCGATGCCAGTTGCACATTCTTGACAAGCAGGTTCTCATTTGCTATATATCATAGAGAACCAATCGCCGAAAATTATACGGCCGTTAGCTGGCTGCAAAATGAATAAACGACAGACCAGAGCAGCATATGGAATGTGTTCATATCTAAGGAGGAAGTCATGCGTCGAACCCTATTGATTGTGCTAGTACTGGCGTGGATTGTACCTACTGCCCTTGGATCGAACATTACCAGAAAAACACCCGAGTTCGTAATTGACAAGACAACAATCCAGCACAGCCAGGATCGGGCTGAGTGCACTCTCTATCGGCATGTTGATCAGGACACATTGTACGGCTTTTCATCCGGATGGGTACAGGGGGATCGGATTGTTTCATACCATGAGCCGGCAGAATGCGGCACTCCTACTTACCCCTTTGAAATCTCTACAGTGGATCTCATTCTGTATGGCTCCTCAGCAGGCGGTTTCGTTTGGCCGGTGGAAATAGACATTGTTGTTTTTGATCTGGCTGTGCCCGGAGATTCATGTTATGGCCCCGGTGATGAGTTGTGTCGCGTGTCGGCTGTATGCGACGAGACCACGTTTGGATTTCCGGATGTGGGGACAATTGTCTTCCCGGAGCCCTGTTGCCTGGAGGGTCCGTTTTTCCTCGGCATTGAATATACTGAACCTGATTCTGCCAGATTGCCATCTGTTGTGTTCGATGTCAACACCGCGCCCGACACCTGTGACATTTTCTACTGGATTTGCTGTTCGGAATGGTACGGGTCTTATGCATATTGGGTGGACAACCCCGGCTATCCATTCTACTGGGTCAATGGCGAGACACACTCTATGAACTGCTGTGACGATTCCGATGGCGACGAATTGTGCTCGTGGGAAGATAACTGTCCCGATGTCCCCAATATAGACCAGTTGGATACCGATGCGGACGGCGTGGGTGATATGTGCGATAATTGCATTGAGATTATAAATCCTGACCAAGCCGACATCGATAGTGACAATATTGGCGACTCATGCGATAATTGTTTGACGGTCGGCAATTACGTCCAGACCGATACCGACGGGGATACAATCGGAGATGCCTGTGACAACTGCCCCGATATCTCCAACCCGTCTCAGGACGATGCTGATACTGATGGTATCGGGGACGCCTGCGATGCGTGCCCCGACGATCCACTCAACGACAACGACAACGACGGTTTCTGCGCCAGTGACGACAACTGCCCAACTGTGTACAATCCACTGCAGGAAGACAGTGATTTTGACGGCGTTGGGGATTCGTGTGAGGTAGTGACTTCCTGTGTTGGGATACGCGGCAACATTGACGGCATCCAGAACGACGAGATAAATATTGCAGACCTTACCTACCTGGTCGCCTATTTATTCGTCGGTGGTCCTCCCCCACCGTCGTTGCTGGAGACGGATGTGAATGCTGACGGTGAAATCAACATCGCTGACCTTACTTACCTTGTAAATTACCTGTTTACCGGTGGCCCTCCTCCTGAGCCGTGCCCCTGACGAGTCAGAACCAGGCTCCGGGCTGCACAGAACACAATAGTGGCTCGTCCATGAAGTAGACGAACCATCGTCGATATTCAAATCGACGACATCACTTCGAACGCTTGGAGGACAAGTATGCGTGGCTCCATCTGTATTCTCGTTGCGATCATAACTGTATTACCAATAGCGGTTGATGCGCAACCAATTGAGCCTTCACCTTTCTGGCAGTCGGGTAATTCAGGAAATTACAGCACCGGTATGATCTGGCGTGACTGTAACAGTGACGGGCTGATTGATGTTTTTTTCTCAAACGGAAACGATATCGTTCTAGCCAGAAACACGATATACATCAATCAACGAGGCGTTCTTCCCTCATCTCCGACCTGGCACTCGGATAACGCCGACTACAGCGGCCATTGTGCTGTTGGTGATTTTGACGACAATGGACGCCCAGACCTTGTGGTCGCTGACTACCTTGGCCAGGGAGGATTTGGGACGCTCAATAGGCCGGATGGTTACTATAATACGAACGGACTGCCAAGTTGCGTGGCGGACTGGCATGGCGGAACGGCGATTAATTCCTTCTCATGCGCCATGGGTGATGTGGACGGTGATGGCGATTTGGACTTCGCTCTGGCCACTGGTGATGCCTACAATAGTGTCTACCAGACAGATCAAATCTATTTCAATAACGGTGGCCTCGACGCCTATCCCGGCTGGACATCTTCATCAACAACGATGGCTATGGATGTGTACTTTGGTGATCTGGATAACGACGGTGATCTTGACATTGTATTCTGCGGGGACGACATCGGGGCAACAGCATACTACAATAACGCCGGGACCATGCCGACTTCCCCTTCCTGGCAGTGTGACAACCCGGAACCGGCCAACACGGTTATCGTTGGCGATGTAAATGGCGATAGCTGGCTCGACATTGTAGTAGCGTTTAACAACCAACTCGGTGGTGGTGGTCAGTTTCGAGCCTATTTCAATGATGGCACCGGGTCGATCAACAGTAGTCCCGGTTGGCAGTCATCGACTGGTGGTTACGGTTCTGCGCTGGCCATGTATGATTATGACAACGACGGTGACGATGACCTTGCGGCGGGAAGATGGTTCGACCGTCCTCGCATATATGAAAATCTTGGGACAACTTTCACACTAACCCCCGTGTGGCGAGCGGATAACAGTACCGTCGCCGAAACGATGGCCTGGATCGACATCGACGGTGACGGCGAAGAACAATATGCCGACACGATCTCTCACTCTGGCGGACACAAAGTGTTCTACACTACGCGCCATCCGCTTCAGGAAGTTGATTCGGTTACGGTTGATGGCTCGGTCCTTGATCTAACCGACTACTGCTACGACCTGGTTGCCGGTTGGGTATCACTGGGATCTGCGCCGTCGTCGCAAATTGTGATCTATTATCGTTTCTCCAATAAATGTGACCTCGCCATATCAAATTGGGATACCTACAACTACGCCTACGCCAACACTAATACGCCGGATGTTGATTTCGATGCTGATGTCACTGATGGCTGGGCACCCTTGACCGTGACCTTCTCCGATAATTCGAGTGGAGCATCCGATCAATACTGGCAATTTGGTGACGGCGGTAATTCCACGCTACCAAACCCAGCGCATACGTACTACATTGGCGGAGCGTTTGATGTAGCCTTGCAGAATGAGCTTTCTGATGGACCGCATAATCGTACTCAACGCAAGATGATTGTAGTTCTGGCGGACACAGTCGGCACTCCGTATGTAAATGCGATCATGAACAAGACCATCACTATCCCGATAATCCTTACCAATACGCAACCGCTTAAGAGCTTCGTATTACCGATCAGCTACGCTGGGGATGCTGATCTGTCGTTTGTAGGTATCAATACTGATGACTGCCGAACGGACTATTTCGACTTGGTGCAAATATCCCATGAAGACCCCTGGGGCATGCGATTGACTGTTACTCTGACTGCCAACTCTGGTAGTTCCAACATGCCCCTCGAACCGGGGACCGGCCCGGTACTCAACCTGGTTCTTCAGACAACGAGCGAAATGGAGACGTCTGATATCACTATCGCTTCTTACAGCTCGAATATTCTTGAGTGTGATGCCGTCTATCTATCGTATGAACCACAGGCTCCTATAGGATCGGTTAGTATATGGAAATGTGGTGATGTCAACCTCGACCTGGCTGGCCCGAATATTGAGGACCTGACATTTCTTGTGGCCTACATGTTCCTTGGGGGACCATTTCCAGCGGTGGAATTAGTGGCGGACATGGACGGAAATGGCGATGGTGTGATCGTAACAGACCTGACCCATCTAGTAGCATATCTTTTCACTGGCGGACCAGCCCCGGATTGTGAGCCGCAGGGTTGGTGAACAATATTGAGCGGTAGTTAGTCAATGGCGTAGGTCAAAACTGGCTTCAGTTTCGACAATATCAACACTTAACCAAACAACACCGCGATGTACTTCGTGGCGATGGCAAGTAAGCAAACAGTTAGTACGCTTTTGATGAGTCGCGCCGGGAGATAACGCTGCAAACGTGCACCGACATACATTCCGGCCATCCCCCCCACTCCCAACAACCCCCCAAGTAGCCAGTCGGGAGAAGCCGGACCTGAAGCTCCCGTCGAAGCAAGGCTTATCGCATAGTAGGACACGACCCCGCCGATGGAGCCTACGAGTGTACTAAATAGCGTTGCTCCAGCGATGGTGTATATCGGCAGTCCAATCATCGCCACCAGAAACGGCGCGACCACCGCTCCCCCGCCAATACCATAAGCTCCGCCAGCAATACCGACGACCAGGCTCAACAGAATTAGTCCGGGCGTATTGACTGAAAACGATTCCCCCCGAAACCGATAGCTGATTTTGGAGAGAATAAATCGCACATCGGTTGCTTCGGTTGAACCTTTGTCGTTCTCGTGGGCGGCAGACGCCCTCGTCTGCCCCTTCAAACTGTTATTACCACCCGAAGATGCCACTTTTACCCGACTCCCCTTTATCACATCGAGCAGCAGCCGAATGCCAATCACGCCCAGCACCAATCCGGCGAATGGTTTGAAATGAACGGGATCTGGCAACCAGTGAACCCGAATCAACGCTCCGAGAAACATGCCGGGTACAATCCCGATTACAATTGCCCAGGCCAGCGGCCAGATCATCCGTTTCTCGCGTGAGTAGCGATAGACACCGGACGGAATGCTAACGATGTTGTAGAAAAGATTGGTCGAACTGACTCCGGGCGCAGTGTAACCCAGCACGCTCATCTGGAATGGCAACAACAGGAATGCGCCGGATATTCCAGCGGTCACGGTCATACAGGAGATAAGAAACGCCACCAGCGATGGCAGCCACCAATATGTCTCGACTCCACTGATCGGGAGCTCTATCATGTCTGAGGCATTCTTTTATTGGGAACTGTAATCATATCGAATGATAGCCGATCGATTCGGTTCGACGCAACATTAATCGTCTATCGACTGACCGAAAGTGAAGTCCGAGCTTGCCAAATGGAGCGACTTACCCCATGATAGGGCGGTTGGAAGTATAGTCAATATTGAAAGTGAGTGATGAACAGAACGGATCGATTGATGGACGGCTCGGGAGATAAGCATTGAAAAAGACATCGCTGCCCAAATGGTTTTTGATGACCGCCGGATTTGTCTCAGTCGGGCTGGGAGCCGTGGGTGTATTCGTACCGTTGCTACCCACCACTCCGTTTTTGCTTCTGGCCGCCGCCTGTTTTATTCGCGGATCCGACAGCTACTACCAATGGTTGATCAATCACAAATGGCTGGGGGCGTACATCAGGAATTATCGTGAACACAAGGCTATTACCCTCCAGGCAAAAACCATCTCATTGGCGAGTCTGTGGCTGGTCATTGGCTACTCCGCAACATATGTGGCATCTTCGTGGTGGCTTCGTGGATTTTTAGGGATCGTTGCGGTCGGCGTTACTGTACACCTATTGCATTTGAAAACACTAACGGCGGAGATGATGGCACAGTCAGTAAGGCTGGCGGAACCAGCAAAACCTGTTGAAACTGAAGACAGTTTCGACCTACCTAACTGACAAGTTCACAAATCCCATAGCAAGGGTTTTGTTGAAGAATCCCAAGCTATGGGGCACCGGGCTGAGAGCAGCCAGCAACCCTTATCGAATCTTCATAATCCTTTCCCCCGCTCATCAGAGTAATCTAACGACGCATGCCAGGCTAAGGCACATTATTTCCCCAGAGCAATTTTCCCGTTACGGCATCAATCACACATCTGTAGTGATCTCTGCTCCTTATCGAAGTACGGAATTCTGGACGGTCCGGTCGAGGTGGAACGTGATACAGGTGTATGTCCCACACTTGCCACGGTTCTTTCTCAAGCCGAGACTCCAACACATAGTAGACCACGATTTCTTTGGACAGGAGCGGACTACCTCCACGCACATTATTTAAGGCCCGTGCAAGAGACACCTTTGGTCGCTCTGACGGCAATCCGTGGAATCTCTGCAGACTGACCGACTGCAGTCTGGATTCTGCAGTCTTAGAATCTACCTTCGGATAGAGACTGCCGCGAGGCAAACCCATCTCTATAACAGTCATACGTAGCAGCTTGCCGGTTTTTCTATCAAGCGATACGGTGACTTTTTTGGGGTGTTTCTTGCCCAAACCTGGACTCGAAGCCGACCTATACAAAATGATATCGTGAAACTCAACTTCCCATGCGGGCAGCCCGTCGAGGCTGTCGGCAAGAAATGGCATTGTAGAATCACAGAACTTCACCTCTTCCACCCGACTCAGAGCATCCTTAAGGTCGAAATCCGGATATTCCTCAAAACCTGTGTAGGCCAATGCCAGCTCCAGCGCCTGAGCGGAATCAGCCACTTCCCGACCGTCAGTTTCCTGTGCAATGAGTGATGTTGCTGCGGTCATAACGACCATAATGATCACTAAAGAACCATACATATTTCTCACGACGTCCACCTTCCATATTTGTTAAGTCACAAACTTACGGCAACGGGTTCACGTCCCAAATCTCCATCGGTGCTCCACAGCTTGCTGTGGGTTCAGTCCGAGATAACATCCACACATATGATGTCAAGTCACTCATGGGGTAGACGAGGGCGTCTACCGCCCACTGAAACAAAGTGGGCGTTTAATCACTCCCCTTCAGGTCCATCTGTCTGAGGTCTGGAAGACCTTCATGTTCCGATGAGGGCCTACATGTGACATTGTACAGCATCTCACCTGTCATAGCATGCACAACCTCGCGTATCAGAGTTCCTCCCGCCTTGTAATGGTATTTGACCCATACTGGACAGGGTACGGTGTCGCAGACTGAACCCGGTCTAGTGTACATCAGGTAGTTCACAACGATTGGGGTCGATGCCTCAGGAATTGTACGTCTCCAAGTTCCCAATACCTCAGCAAGACTCTGGAATGGAAGCTCCGTCGGCAAACCGTGGTTACTTTCGCCAGAGAACTCCTGAAACTCAGGAATCACTGGCTGTCCGAAACCACAATCAGCACCATTCGTGGCCTGCTTGCCCGGATTGGTTTGTGCCCAGAGGAGGCAACCTGTCTCTGCATCAATAACTATTCGGAATAGCATTGGAAGTGTTTGGGACTCTCCATAACCGGCCAGTTCTAACTTGAGAACAACGTCCTTAAATTCAATTATCCACGCCTCTCGACCATTTATGTTATCACGAAGAAACTGTGTCGCAGTATCGTTTACCGTCTCCAGTCGCACATCTCTGATAGTAGTAGCCCGGTCGTAGCCAGGGCACTTTTCAAAGCCGGTGTATTTGAGTGTCAGGTCAATTGCCTCATCTGCCGTCTGTAACGCATAGTGCTCCGGGACGTCCGGCGTGAGTGTATCGTCGGCCGCTGCAAATGCAGCGCACAAGCATATGACAACGACAGTCACAAAGAGTCCTTGCAGCCTTTTCACGATTTCCTCCTAACGTTCGTCTAAGACAACAACGCTCAGGGGATGCAATGTGTCAAGTCACGCGCGTGACACTGGTCAGCCATTTAATTATCCGGCCGCCAGTTCACAACCCAGAGAAACTCGCCCGTTTCCGCATTCATTGCCCAGCGCTTTCCGGCTGTCCCCCCTCCAAGGCCGTACAGATTCACTGCCCAGGCAGGACAAGGTTCGTCGTCGCCAGAAGAGCCACGGGTGTATTGGACGTAGTGTATAACTATGAGTCTCGCGCTTCCAGGTGCCGCGTGTTTCCACGTACTCAATGCTTCCGCCATGCTTCTGGAAGGACAACTTCCCGGAATGCCGTGATACTTCGCCAAGTCATACATTTCGAGTTCCCTGGAGGCGTTGTCGGCCGACGGCTGGAGCTTTGATGCTGATTCGTCATCGATCGATGTAAAGCGCGCGCCAAGAAAACGGCCTGTCTCTGCGTCCATGTTCACTCTAAATGTGAAGGGAGCCGTTAGCACTTTCTTCCCACCTTCAGGACCAAGCTCAAAGACAACATCCTTGAATTCTATCACCCACGCCGTCCGGCCATCTATGCTATCACTGAGAAATGGTGTAGTGCTATCCCGTACTGTCCCCAACCGCACCCCTGCAATGCTCGTCGCTCGGTCATAGCCGGGTTGCTTGTCAAACCCCGTGTATTTCAGGGCCAGGTCAACAGCCTCCTCCGCCGTCTGTAAAGAGTAATGTTCAGGAACGTTTGGCATCGGCGTATCGTCAGACCAAGCACTGTACACAGTAAATAGAACAGCTATACTGAAAACAATCAACCCTTGTCTAATCTTCATAGTCCTCTCCCCGTTCATAAGAGTAGTCTAATGACGCATGAGGGCAGGAAATTGTCAAGTTTGCAGTATCACTGCCGTATCATCTTTGACTTTCGACCCGCAGGCAGCTATTCTTGGTCTGATATGACTATGGAACATAACATACCGTATTCTGTACGACGCAAATGGATGTTCGCAACAATCCTGATTCTCGTTTTTCTGGGATTGATCGAAGGAGGTTGTTATCTCGTGGAGCGGATGTTCTCGACGGTAACCAGAGAAGCCCCAATGGAGTCAGGATGGCAGACTACTTTTTTTCGCTCACATTTTGATTGGCATGAAAGTGACCCGAATCTACTATGGCGGTTCAAACCCAACCTCAACAATCGCCTTATCAAAACAAACTCGCGTGGCTTTATCGGTGATGAAGTAGTAACCGACAAACCGGACAACACTTACCGTATTCTCCTGCTGGGGGATTCATCACCGGTCGGTCTTGGTTTGAGTTCCCGAGCTGCCACATTTGCCGAAATTCTCAAGCGACGCCTGTCTATGAAAACTCCGCCTGAAGTGCGGATCGAAATGATCAACGCTGCGGTTTCCGGATACACCAGTGAACAGATTGTGCGTTTTATGAACCTCGAAGGCTGGGACTACGAGCCTGACCTGGTGCTCCTCTACTGTGGTAATAACGACGCTTCGATTTCTGGGTATTTCTCAGATCGGACGCTGCTGGACCGGCAGTCATTGAGGGGCTTGCGGCGAACGCTGAATCATCTGGCAACCTATCGCACTCTGAGAAGTGTTATCCAGAGCATTCGTCCCCGGTCAAAGACGACCGATTCGGAGTTAGTTGTACGTGTCTCACCGGAAGAGTTCGGTGAAAATCTTGGCAGGCTGGCCGATGGTTGTCGACAACACGATTGCGAACTGATAATCCTCAAACCGCCCGTCCCCCTCCTTTGGCCGGCTGGATTGCAGTTCAAGACGTTTGCACATACTACCGGCGATGACGGTGAGCTGATTCTTCCGCCGGAGATGATCCGTATCCTCGGACGTGAGCTCAAGTACTGTCTCGACACGACTTTGTTCCGAACATTGTACAGCGATGGGGATTTGTTCACCAAAGCTGTCTACGCATCTGCATTCAATGACGGCCTTGATCCATCCGATGCTGTCGATTATTGGACACATCGTATCCGGACCGAGTCTCCGGCACCGCTATATCTGAACAACCTGGGCGTTTCCCGGTGGCGCATGGAACAATATGATGTTGCCGACAGTGTGCTTCATTCCGCTCGGGATGTGTATTTGAGTGAACATTCCGGCGACATTAGCAAGGCTGTCGCAGCGGCAGGTTCGGCGATACTTTTCAACATTGGTATCAACGCGATTTCCGAGGGACAGACCCCTTCGCTGCCTCACAAGGACACTTCGCTACCATGGATCTACCTCGACTCCGCCCTTCAGGCTGATTTCTTCTCACTGAGAATCAAACGTGACTACACACAGATGATTGACGCAATGTCGGATGACGATGTGGTAACAGTCATTGATCTGCCCGGACTGTTTACCGCCAACGGGGGTGAGAAGCTATTCATCGACCACTGCCACCCGACACCCCAAGGACATCTCTTGATAGCCGAGGAATTGCTGCCAGTAATAGAGGCAAGGATCAAGTAGAAACACCGAACCAATCCTTGTCTGAGTATTGAGTCATATCTATATTGCTCGTGTGGTTGGCAGAACAACTCGGATAGACGCTATACTAATCGCCGCGGGGTAATGCGAAGCCAACCCGAAGCCGACATCAAGAATTACATCCCTAAGGCCAATGTGTGGCCGCAATTGGAGACCAGATATGCAATTCAAGACTGTAGTTACTGCACTGACATCAACAGCTCTGTTAATCAGCGGTGCGCTTTGGCTGGGCATCAATTCTACTTCGTTGGACGAAGCTAACGCAATCGTCAACCCGTTGCCCGACTATGAGAAAATCGCCCACTATGCTGAGCACAACAACGGCAAGATTCCTAAGGTTCAAAAGCGCCCTAACGACTGGTTCTATGTCCAGCGAGCGTATCCCTCAACAGAGGTCCCCGTGGAGGCCCGTCTGACTGCCCTCTCGGATGCACGTGAATTGATCGCTGTATCGGCACAGAAAAGCCAGCGAGCAGCTACCTGGTCGCAGGCAGGACCGAGCAACATACCGGGGCGTATCACCGACATCGCGGTTCATCCCGATGAGATGAACGTCGTGTATGCCGCATCCGCAGCCGGGGGTATTTACAAATCAAGCGACTACGGCGTAAGTTGGACAGCGATATTCGATAGCGTCGGCGTGCAATCAATGGGAGCCATCGCCATTCATCCTGACAATCCCGACATCATCTACGCTGGAACAGGCGAAGCCAACAGTTCCGGTGACTCTTACGAAGGTACCGGTATCTATAAGAGTACTAATGCCGGTTTGACCTGGGACTACTCGGGTCTGAGCGATGTCTTCCATATCGGGCGTATCGTAATTGATCCGGATCGTCCCGAGACCGTATTCGTGGCGGCGGCCGGCAAGCTGTTCGGAACCAACTCCAGTCGCGGCGTTTATCGTTCGACCGACGGAGGAGGCAGCTGGGTGCAGAAACTGTTTGTCAGTGACACGACCTCCTGCATAGACATTGCCTATGATCATACTACCGGAACCGTGTTCGCAGCCATGTGGCATCGTTTTCGCAACGCGGCCGTACGCAGAGTGGGCGGCCTGACAAGTGGATTGTATCGATCGACCGACTATGGTGACACGTGGGCGTTGCAGTCTAACGGCTTGCCGCCACAGTCGGACACACTCGGCCGTATCGGTGTGACCGTTGATCCTGCATATGGCACGGTGTACACCATGATCTGCAATCATCCCGGCAATATTATGGGCGTTTGGAAAAGTAACGATCTCGGAGACAACTGGTCACAGACTAACGACGGCGCGTTGGAAGGCATGTTGGGCGGATTTGGGTGGTATTTCGGTCAGATCAGAGTAACACCCAACATTCCCAGTATTGTTTACGCGCTGGGAGTTTACCCCCACCGATCAGATGACGGCGGCAACAGCTGGATCGATATTACTAACGAATCGCACGTCGATCACCACGCCCTCTACATTCATCCTACTCAATATGATCAGCTCTATTCCGGCTGCGATGGCGGCGTCAACCATTCTGCTAACTTCGGCTCGAACTGGAGTCAACTTGTTGATATGGCCAACACGCAATTCTATGCCATTACTATTGATCGTAACAACCCACAAAGACTCTACGGCGGTACCCAGGACAACGGAACGTTACGCACTCTCACCGGCAACGTTAATGACTGGCAACGGATAAACGGCGGCGATGGATTCTATGTCGTCGTCGATCACCAAAACCCGGACGTCATCTTTGCCGAATATCAGTGGGGATGGGTCCGGCGCTCGACCAATGGCGGCTCAAGTTTCTACAGCGTCATGGACGGCATTGACTATTACGGTGACCGCCACAACTGGAACACTCCCTTTGTCATGGATCCTTCCAATCACAATGTTCTTTACTACGGTTCACACCGGCTGTACAAGACCACAAACCAGGGCGACTACTGGAATCCCATTAGCAATGATCTAACCGATGGCGACGATCCCGGCAATCTCGTATTTGGTACTATTACTACCATTGACGTCGCATCTACCAATAATCAGGTGATCTATGTCGGTACCGATGACGCTAACGTCTGGGTAACCACCAACGGTGGCGATGATTGGCAAGACATTACCGGCACCCTGCCGGATCGATATATAACCCGTGTAACGGCGGATCCCTATAATGCGGGAACAGTATATGTCACGCACTCGGGCTACTCAGCCGGGGAATATTACCCACATATTCATCGTTCTACAAACTATGGTCAAGCATGGGTGGACATTCAGGGTAACTTGCCCGATGCTCCCATTAGTGACGTAATTGTCGATCCGCACGCTGAATCAACGCTGTATATAGGCACTGACCACGGCGTATCCTACACCGAGAATCTTGGGCAGACCTGGTCACCACTTGGCACCGGTATGCCGATCGTTCCGGTTCATGATTTGGCTTTCGACAGTCGTACTCGTACACTCGTAGCCGGAACGCATGGTCGGTCGATGTTCAAGACTATTCTTGACTGTCCAGACGTATCGGATACCGACACTGACGGCATCAACGACGCCTGTGATAATTGCCCCGACCTTTCAAATGTGTCCCAAGCGGACACGGATAATGACGGTCTTGGAAACGTCTGCGATATCTGCCCGGACCACCATGACCCTCTTCAACTTGACCAGGATACTGACGGCTTCGGTGATGCCTGCGACAATTGCCCGGAAGATACGAATTCCGATCAGTTAGATGGTGATAGCGACGGTGTCGGAGATGTATGTGACAATTGTCCCGATGATTTCAACCCCGGTCAGGAGGATGCCGACAGCGACGGTATTGGTGATGTCTGTGAAGGTTGCTGTGTTCCCCCAATCCGCGGCAATGTCAACTACGAATTACCCGATGAAATCAACATTGCTGATCTGACCTACATAGTAGCCTATCTATTCACCGGAGGTGCAGAACCACCGTGCATAGAAGAAAGTGACGTTGACGGTAATGACGAGATCAATATAGCCGACTTAACATATCTGGTGGCATACCTGTTCACGGGTGGTCCTGCACCATCCGAATGTTAGTTTGACACTATGTAACCGCCGGCGTTACATAGTTATAATAGGATGCAAGAGTTGGACATAAGGAAAGTGAATATGAACAAGTGGAAGTTCGTAGTCGTTTTGGTTCTGGCTATAGTGGGCGTGTTGTATTGCTCCTGCTCACACTCTACAGCACCGCCCGATCCCGAACCACCTCGAGCGTTGACCGCCGCTGAACAACAGGTGGTCCAGTCAGGTGAGAATTTCGGTTTAGATTTCTTCTCCCAGGTGGCAGCAGAGAATCCCGACACCAACGTTGTGGTCTCGCCCGTGTCAGTGGCTATGGCTCTTGCTATGGCTTATAATGGCGCTGACGGTACGACGCGGGAAGCGATACAGTCAACGATTGCTCTTGATGGACTCTCACCACTGGAAGTGAACGAGGCTTTTCAAGGTCTCATCAGTCTCCTGACTGGTCTCGACAATGATGTCACCATGACGATCGCGAACTCCATCTGGTTACGCGAAGGGTTTCAGGTCAGACAACCATTCATTGAAACCAATCAACAATACCTCAATGCTGACGTAACTTCGCTCGACTTCAGCAACCCTTCCTCGGCCGGCATCATGAATCAGTGGGTCAGCGACAATACCAATGGCCTTATTGAGCAGATAATCGACCCACCGATTGATCCCCTGACGCTGCTGTTTCTCATTAACGCACTGTATTTCAAGGGAGACTGGACCAGACCGTTTAACCCGGAGCTGACTACCGGCCAACCGTTCTATGGTCCGACGGGTAGCGTAACTTCTTGTCAGCTAATGATGATCAACGAAGAACTCCCCTATTATGAGAGCGATCTTGTCCAGGTAGTGGATCTGTCCTACGGCCGGGAGTTGTTTAGTATGATGGTCATTCTACCCAGGCCTGGCGTCCATGTGGATTCCGCTTTGTACGAGATGACATCAAATAGCTGGGATCACTGGCAAGGTGCGGTCGGCCAACGAGAGGGTATGCTCTATTTACCGAAGTTCGAACTCGAGGTCGGCTTCCTGCTCAACAATGCTCTCTCGGTCCTTGGTATGGTTGAGGCGTTTGATCCTAGTCAAGCTGATTTCAGCAACATCTCAGAGCAGATTGAGTTGTATATCACGCAAGTAATACACAAAGTGTATATCAGAGTCGATGAGGAAGGTACCGAGGCGGCAGCGGTGACAGCAATAGGGATTGGGACTACAAGTGAACCTCCGGACAATTTCGTAATGCGGATCGACCGGCCGTTTCTTTTTGCTATTTACGAGCGCCATTCGGGAACTCTTCTTTTCGTCGGGCGTGTGACTCATCCAAATTGATAGAGGGCCCAACCAAAGGCGCCTCATCCTACTGCCGGACTAATAGTTAAGGATCAATGCCTGACTTGTTTTTAAAATCTATCAGGCACCCATTTTTCCCACGAAAATCCTTGCGGAACAGCCCAAAGTTGTTATAGATTGGCCGGAGTAAGAAGACTAACTATCGACTAAACGCTCATGGCGCTTCGTTCGTTAGTAAAGTAAACTTCCAAAACCGATTGGGATAGAATATGTCGAGGAATTGTTTCGTTGCTTTAGTTGTAGCATTGGCGTGTGTTCTAATGTTTTCATCGAGCGTGCTGGGGCGTATGGCTCTGGGTGCTGAAAAAAAGGACGATGGCCGCTGGTTTTCTACACAGGCACCGTCTGATTGTCAGGCCATGCACAGAGTTGGCGAGTTAGTTCTCTCTGTAGGTAATAACGGTAGTTTTGGGACCGCGTATGGACGTGGCTCCGACGCGGACTGTTTCACAGGGCAGCCCATACCAGGTGGTGGTTGTGAATACCCAAAGAACTCGGGCGCCACATACCTGTTTGGAGCCTCGTTCTGGATTGGCGCCGTTGTTGGTCGGGACACACTTGTTTCAGTCGGACATGACGGTTGGATAGGCACCACGGAATTCTTTCCCGATGAAACTCCTTTTGGAGACATGATAAAACGCTCGATCCTGGATCCTACCGATCTGGATATGTACGAGGACGCTGTCTCCGAGGAAGATTACATCGCTGTATATATGGATACTTTCATCGCTCTGGCCGGAGCTGACGCTGAAGACGGCGGACGGGTCCACCGACCTCTGAATATAGAAGTTACACAGTCATCGTATGCATGGTCTTATTCATATGCCGAAGACCTGGTCTTGTTTGATTACAAAATCAAGAACATCGGGATACGGAATCTTGAGAATGTCTATATGGGTGTTTACGTCGATGCCGACGTATGCTTCAACTGTGATGGTGTGTCTGGAGCCGTAGATGATATCTGCGGTTTTCTTCCCTACTACGAATACTTCTATGGCCCAAAAGATATGTGTTCATATGAGGACAATCCGTTCATTGCCTGGATCGCGGACAACGACGGTGATATAGGCAGCCTCGATCCGGCTGTAACCCCTGTTCCACACGTCACTGCTACTCGAATTGTTCGCACCCCGTCAAAGAAACTTGATGTTTCGTTCAACTGGTGGGTTTCCAACGCTACTTCCGTTCTTGACTTCGGTCCAAGAATGAAAGAAACTGAAGACGATCCCTGGCGAGACTTCGGTCACGGTGGCGTCGGCACACCATGGAGAGACGACAATAAGTATTACGTTTTATCGAATGGTGAGTTTGACTACAACCAGATTTACACAGCCAATATCCAGGCCACCGATGACATTTGGGTTTACCCCAATCAGAGCTTGGCAGTAAACTTTTCGGACGGCTACGACACCAGGTATCTTCTATCCTTTGGTCCTTTTGACATTTCGCCGGGCCAGACCCTGCCACTTTCACTTTCATACCTGGCTGGCGAAGACTTTCATACTGTGAATGACAATCTCGACAATCTTGCAGAGGAATCATACAATCCGAAGGCGTTCGAGGAAGGTCTGGACTTTGATGACCTTGCCGACAATGCCCGCTGGGCTTCCTGGATTTACGACAACCCCGGAGTTGACACCGACGGCGACGGATATGCCGGTGATTCCGTAACGTGCGTTACTGAATCTACTTTTTTAGAGACGGTGTGGCTAGGCACTCCGGGAGAACCGCCCTTTGAACTCGTATGGGATTTTACCACTGAAACATTTTTCACCAAAGGAGACGATGTACCGGACTTCAAGGGTGCGAATCCACCGCCAGCTCCTGACTTCTGGATATATCCCTCACCCGGCAAGCTCCTTCTCCGCTTCAATGGGTACCGATCGGAAAATGCGAAGGATGTTTTCTCTGGAGACCTTGACTTTGAGGGTTATCGCATCTATTTGGGACGCGACGAACGATCCGAGAGTTACAGTATGGTTACATCGTACGATCGTGAGGATTACAACAAGTTTATCTATGAGGGCGACGGATGGGTTCTCAGAGACGTGCCATATACCCTGGAGCAACTACTAAGTGAATATGGCATTACTGATCCTCTCCAATATACTCGGACGCAACCGTTTGTCGACGGGTCGGAACTTTACTATTTTGAGGCACAGGACTTCAACAGTTCCGAATTGGGTATAGTCGGTGGCATTCGCAAGATTTATCCTGACCAGCCACGGCCCCTTATTGCGCACCCGGATTTTGTGAAGCCAGAGGAACTCACTGAGGATGGGTATCTGAAGTACTATGAATACGAATATACAATTGATAACCTCCTCCCAAATCTCCTCTACTGGGTGAATATAACAGCCTTTGACTATGGCTCGCCTGGTAAAGGGCTTGAAGCCCTGGAGACTAGCCGTACCGTTGGACACAAAAGCGCATATGCACTCTACAATGCTCAGGACGCGTCTAAGAACAACGAGGAAGTGTTTGTCTACCCCAATCCTTACCGTGTCGACGGAGGATATAGGGCACTGGGACTGGAAGGGCGTGAGTCGAACCAATCTGCCTCCACTCCCGATGACCGCGTGCGAGCCGTACATTTCGCTAACCTTCCGTCCAAATGTACTATCAGCATTTTCTCACTCGATGGTGACTTGATACAGGTAATTGATCACGATTTCGATCCCTCCGATCCCAAGGCATCGCATGATCGTTGGGACTTGATTACACGCAACACTCAGTTGATTGTGTCGGGTATTTACTTCTGGACAGTCGAAGGCGAGGATGGAGAGGTCCAGGTCGGCAAACTGGCAATCATCATGTAGACGCTATCAAATATTCATTTGGATTTTGACGACCGATGGGTGCCTGTTTTGGCATCCACCGGTCTTTTTTTCCATCAAACCAAAACGACTGTCGGAGCAACTCACTTGTCTTTAGATACAGATATTCTATATTAGTCAGGCCATGAATGTATGATACGGCATGAAAGGAAATCTAAATGAAACTGACCGAGCTCTCCCAGCTGGCCAAGAAAAATAAGGTCGAGTTCATCGACCTCAAGTTCTGTGATCTACCTGGAACCTGGCACCATATTACGATCCCTCTCTCGGCATTGAAACAGGAACTGTTCCGCTCGGGGGTTGGAGTGGACGGTTCGTCGTTGCCCGGCTTTTCTTCCATAGAAAGCGGTGATATGATCCTGCTACCGGATCCCACAACAGCTTTTATGGATCCGTTCTTTGAGCACCCCACGATGTCGTTCCTCTGTAACTTTATGGAATCTGGCAACAGCATTGTCCCCTATTCCCGTGATCCAAGACGCATCGCTAATGCTGCCGAACAGTACCTCTCGCAGCTTCTGAAGGGTGTCCAAGCTATTCTGGGTCCGGAATTTGAGTTCTATGTTTTTGATCGAGTCAATTTTTTCCAGGGGCCTGATAGTGCGTTCTACTACCTTGATTCCGCTGAAGCGGAATGGAATGCTGCCGAGGATGACGAGAGCCTTGGTTACAAGATTCCGTATAAGAAAGGCTACCATGTAGCTCCACCTCTTGATCGCACCTTCAATCTACGTTCCCAGATTTCCTCCCTTTTGGACGATGTTGGCGTCGGATTGAAATATCATCACCACGAGGTCGGCGGTGGCGGTCAGCATGAAATTGAGGTTCAGTTTGCCTCCATGTTCAAGATGGCCGACATGTCTATGATGGTTAAGTATATTGTGAAGAACCACTGTTTCCGCAATGCCAAGTCCGCCACGTTTATGCCTAAACCGCTCTTTAACGAACCCGGATCAGGATTGCATGTTCACCAGTATCTTGCCAACAAGAACGGATCACTATTCTACGACAAGAAAGGACCCGCTCTCTTCTCGGATATGGGACGCCACTACATTGGTGGCTTGCTCAAGCACGCCGATTCGGTCCTCGGTTTCACTAATCCCTCGACCAACTCATATAAACGCCTCATCCCCGGCTTTGAGGCTCCTGTAGCAGGCACCTACGCTGTTGGTAATCGGACAGCATGCATCAGGATCCCTGGCTACCAACGTGACCCCAAGACGATGCGTCTGGAATTCCGTCCACCGGACGGCACGATGAATCCATACCTGGCTTATTCAGCCATGCTAATGGCTGGCCTGGACGGCATCAAGAACAAGATAGACCCGGGTATCCCACTGGACAAGAACCTCGACACACTTGACCCAGAGGAACTGGCCAAAATACACCAGTTACCAACATCGCTCACGAAAGCGCTCGACTCGCTTGAACATGACCATGACTATCTGATGGAAGGCGGAGTTTTCACTGAGGATCTGGTGGAGAATTGGATCAAGTTAAAGCGCAAGGAAGTCAGCGAAATCCGCGTCAGACCTACGCCCTTCGAGTTTGAGATGTACTATAATACTTGAACCGTCCCATTTATCCGAAGCCGCTAGGCCGACACGGACAGCTCACGTGTTCAGTGAAGCAACACCTTGTAAGCGTGAGTCTCTCCTGAATTCACTTGGAGACTTTTGCTTGTTGTACTTCTTGAACACACGTGAAAAGACCGTGAGACTGCTGAAGCCACATGCCTTAGCTATGCTCGTGAGATTGTTCTCTGTTGTTTGCAGAAGATACTTTGCGTCCTTGAGCACAAGGATATGACGATATTGCTGAGGGGAATAATCGAGTTCTTTCTGGAACTTCCGTCGCAGTTGGGATGGACTCAACCCAGCGACCTTGGCCAGATCATCGGTAGACAAGGGCTGGGATTTGTTACTTTCAATGTGTTCTATCACCTTCTGGACAACCGAAGATGTAGGAACTGGGCGCTGCAGGATCTTGACCAACTTCCTGGCCAGAATGTCATGTAACAATTCATAGCCACAGTAGATTCGCTTCACAACACGCGCAGCGACCAGCTTGCTCATCGCCTTTGCGACGTCAATCCTGTCCTGCTCGATCATGTCGGCATTGATCTTCTCGACTTCCTCTTCAAGTATTGGTTTTTTCCAATTAGATTCCAAGATCATCTTGGACAATATCTGGTCAATGACTACTCTTTCTTTTCTCGAAAAACCGTCCAAAATACTCTGAAAGTGATCGTTTATAATAGAATCAGCCTTTCCCAAATCTTCATACAAATTCAGCCCTAGACTGTATCGGCCAGTCGTTCCCGACCGATAGAGTGGCATTAGCAGCCGGAATTGCCTATCCACCAGGTGTCTGCACACTAAGGACAGGTAGGGAGGGTACACACCAGGTCCAGAACCGGCTAGATCGCTCAAGAGGGCTTGGACAAGGCCGCCTTCCCAGTCCAAATTCTCGAATAGCCTCATTGGCTTCTCAGCCGCCTGGCGAGCCTCTTCCTTGCTCATAAGGCCAAGCTCCCAAATGTCCTCGTTTGACATTTTAAGAGGAATCCTCTTCGACAGTGACAACAGCTTTACAAGAAAGTCACTCCTCATAGAGATAAGTATCTTGAGACCGGGCATTTTCTCCAGTAGAGAGACTATTGCCTTGAAGCCCGATGTAACTTCGGGAGCAAAGGTGTCCAAGGTGAACAACTCTTCAAACTGATCAATATGCACACAGTGAAATGCGCCGCGCTTGGCTCTCCGTTCCAATAGACTACTGATTCTTGGAAGTTTACTCTTGATGTCCAGGTCAAGCGCCCCGGCGAGGTTCCTCTGAAACGATCTGCCGATTGACCTGGTGAAGCGGTACTTGGAAGTCGTATGCCCCATTCGCTTGAGTTCTGCAAATACACCGGCGTCGACGAGGGAGGTCTTCCCTGCACCCGATTCCCCAACGATTACAAGCAAATCTTTTATCCGCATGCGATCGATTACTTCCGCTATTTGGTCCTCTCTGCCGAAGAAGGAGTCTGCATCAGCAGAACCGAATGGCTTGAGACCGGGGAAAGGGTTGTTGGCCGGTGTTGGTACCAGCGGCTTACAAAATGCACGAGTATCAATGCGTGATTCGATCTTAGTGTATTGCAGACCCAGGCGACGCAGGTCAGGCTTTGCAATATCCAGTTCGGAGTTCAACCAGATCATGAAGCGATGCAGGGCGTCCTCCTGATGGATGGTCTTCGGCTTGGCATACAACCTAATCGTCCTGTCCCTCTGGATAACCCTCACATCATCTATGATGGCGTGCCTCTCCCAGTGCTTCTTGCTTGAAATCGGCATCCTGACAAGCCCGTAGACAAATGACGGAGCTCGTGAGTGTGCCAAATCTAGCAAGTCTGCAATCCGTAGAATCGCCATGATACAATGAAGTCGACACTCTCCAAGCCCCTGCACTGACCAACTCTCATCCAATAGTGTCTTATAATCGCCGACTCCGTGCGAATAGCAGATTTGCGAAACTATCTCTGCCTCTGGCCGCGACAAATTGAACGCATCTGCATTCTCAAGTACTATCCTTCTTGATTCCTCAGCATGTTTGGCGTGAGTCTCGGCGGGAGAGCGATACCAGACATCCTGCCTGAGCTGACCAGTGTCGTGAAGTAGGATAGCGGCGACTAGCAGAAAACTCTCGCCTGGCTCCATGTGATCCCAGTTCTTCATGCCAGCTAACAGATCATCAGCGAGTTGAAGAACATGCTTGACGTGCTTTTCTCCATGGTCTGGGAATCCGGGCAGGGTCATATGCGGGTATAGATTATCTTTGGCGAAAGAGTATATTCGTTCTATCTTGTTCGCCAATTCCGCATCAGAAACCCTAAGTTTTCTCGCTTCGTGCGAGAGTTCGACAAATATCTCGTCATGAGCCATTGTTCCACCTTTGCATTTGCATAATAATACAGGCCCAATACGACTAATGCAAGCGTTTTTCGTACATTAATGAGCATCATTATAAAAAGTAACCGAAAGCACTTGCCCTTTGGTGTTTGTTTGCCTATCTTATCGCCCGAAAATATCCCGCGTGAATTGGTACTCCAGTGAATCGGGGTTAAGTCGCGTGCTGGTTGCAAGGCAACCCGCTATTGAGAGTCTACCGGTGATTGTCGGTTGAGTCGTAGATGACGTCGCCATCCGGTGATTTCACCACCGCGGCTACATCAATACCCTTGCGAACCGATTCGGTGACAATACAGAAATCCTCGAACAAATCCATACAGCGACCCATCCGATTGGCGGCATCCTCCGGCATATCGAGCGTAATTTCCACTTTGCTGCCTCCAATCCGCATCCGTCCTTTGTCGGTGCGGGTAATGGCAGTACTAACGGTCGCTTCGATACTCTTAGGCTCGGCGTGAGCACGGCGTAAACAGAAAAGTAGACTGGCGGTAAGACAATTCCCGATAGCCGCCGATAGTACCTTGGCCGCATTGGGACCTTTGTCACTGCCGATAGGTTCCGGTTCATCCATGAGAAGTTCGACATCATCCCCTCCGAACTCGACCAGGAACTGCAACCCTTCGAGATGTTTTAGTCGAATTTGAACCTGCTTGTCTTCCATAATTCCTCCTGTCTCAGACGAACGTTTATTTTCGTAATGACAAGATAGAATCCGGTGACCGGAAAGACCAGATTAAACGAGAGCGATAGCTACAGACAGAACCTTTTGTCCTTCAGATATAGTAGCAAATTGTCGGCGATCATCACCGTCAGTAGGATAAGACTGGAAACCAAGAGCGGCCCGGTATAACCACTGACAGAGGAAAGAGAATCACGAGCCGTAGTCAGCCAGGTATGAGATGTCTGAACCAAAGGCGCAAACGGTCGAACCAGAATCGCTGCAAGAGAATTCAGGTCCACGAAATATGCGACAAGATAGATTATGGCAGCCAGTCCCACTCCGATCCACACCGATTCCCACGATCTTCTTGAAGCCGGAGCCGGTGCAGCAGCGGCCAGACGTGTCATGACGGAATCAGAAAAACCGGCTATGAGTTCGTAGCCTTGATCCTGCCTTAACCCGGCATAGAGCCGCTCATAGGTAATGAGTCGCTCCCGACAGGTCCGACATGACCGCAGATGGGCATCCTGAAGGCCACTCCCGAAAGTTTTGCCTTGGTCCAATCGGTCTTGCAGTTGGTCGTCAGTCAGGTGCTTCATTGCAGAATATCCTCCAATTCGTACTTTTCAAGCAGGCTCTCTTTGAGCATTTTCCGCGCCCTATACAGGTAGCTCTTGACCGTTCCGAGCGGCTGGCTGGTTATGTCGGCGATCTCCTCATAGGACATCTGCTCCAGGTGATAGAGAACAACCAATATCCCGTACTGAGGCGGCAACAGATCGACCTCGTCCCTTATACGCTGATCAAGGTCCCGGCCTTCCGCAAATTGTTCGGGCGACCGGCCTTGTCGGGGGATTTCATCTATCGGGTCTCGACCTGTATCCGGACGCAGGTCACTGAGCAAAGGCACTTTCTTCTTCTCGATATAGTTCATGCAAGTGTTGTGGGCTATACGAGCCAGCCACGTTGACACCTTGCAGGCAAACTGAAAGCCATCCAGATTCCGATACGCTTTGAGAAATACATCCTGGCATAGATCCTCACGATCGCAATCGTTTTTGACCATCCGAAAGACAACATGAGCCACCAGCTTCTGATAGGCAGACACGAAAGTCTGGAAAGCAGCCTGGTTGCCGGCAAGAATCTCAGCTATCAGTACTCGGTCATTTGTCATTGCATCGCCTCATTAATATCATTTGACGGATCACAGAGCCGGAAGTTGCAGATTCTGGTCGGTTTTGATCTGGTGCAACCTTTTCGGGGGAAGGCTGTCGAATGAGGCAGATGAAAGAAAAGACAAACTCTGAAAGGAGACTATGTTATGTCTGAAGAAATCCTGATACCGATTGTGATTTTCTCCGCCATAGTGGCGATTATTAAGATCGTCACCGACTCCAGGACCCGCAACAAGTTGATTGATAAGGGTATGGTTGATGAGAAGGTCAAGCATCTCTTCGCGCGACAGGCTCAATTGCAACGCTTATCGTCGTTGAAATGGGGCATGGTGCTGGTCAGCGTGGGGATATCATTGCTCATCAGCTACGTCTGGCCGGACTTGTTCAGCGATGGCGGTACTATTGGATTGATGTTCCTATTCGCTGGAATAGCGTTTCTGATCTACTTTGCCATATCCCAGAAAGAATTCGGGGGACCCAACCAGAGATCAGACGGGTAACCTTCTGACCACTACCAGAAATCAGAAAGCCCTGCCATTCAGGCGGGGCTTCTCTTTGACAATTCTATAGTTTGTTATCGCAACATGCGACCCCATAGCATATAACACGTCACGTCTCAAGTATTACATTATCCCTATAAATCAAACGACCTTTCACTTGACCAGCCAGCCTGAGCCACCAACCCGGTCGTTTCGTCGGGTACATTTCGATCTTTTCTTACCTAAGGGAAACATGTTTCCACGTCAAATAAAGATTGACATGGTCCATGATGTATTGTATATATATAATGTTTCATGTGACCTCCCCCTGGTCGAGCCTGCTTGCCGGTCATATTTGATCGTATGGCAGGCTCTTTATTACCCACTTCAGGTTTTTACCCACTTCGGTCTGGCTATTTAGTCATACCCAGACTCTTGAGCAAGAAGGCGTAGTCAAAGGCGATCTCTTTGAGATAGTCGTATCGACCCGATGCCCCCCCATGACCTGCCCCCATGTTGGTTTTCAATAGCAGCATTTTGTCATCGGTCTTGGTGGCTCTGAGTTTCGCTGTCCATTTGGCCGGTTCCCAGTATTGAACGCGGGCATCATTTAACCCGGCCTGGATCAGTACATGCGGATACTCTCCGGCAACTACGTTGTCATACGGGGAATATGACTTCATATACTGGTAGTATTCAGCATCATTCGGATTGCCCCATTCTTCGTATTCTATCACAGTCAGGGGAATGGTCGGATCGAGCATAGTATTGATGACATCCACAAACGGTACATCGGCAATCGCGGTTGCGACCAGATCAGGACGCATGTTAATGACAGCCCCGATCAGCAGGCCACCGGCGCTTCCTCCCTGCATGCCCATCCTTTCATGGGAAGTAAATTTTTCGGCCACCAGATAATCAGCACACGCAATGAAGTCGGTGAAGGTGTTTTTTTTGTTGAGCAGTTTACCGTCCTCGTACCATTGACGCCCCATTTCGCCGCCACCACGAACATGAGCTTTGGCAAAGACAAAACCACGGTCGAGCAGGCTCAATCGCCGAGACCGAAAAGCGGGTTCCGTACTGAAGCCATAAGAACCGTAGCCATACAGCAACAGAGGATCGCTGCCATCACGTTTGATCCCCGAACGATAAACCAGAGAGATTGGAATCCGGGTCCCGTCTTCGGCAGTAGCAAAAACACGCCCCGTTCGGTAGTCGTTTGGATCGTATCCACCGAGGACTTCTTCCTGCTTCTTGAGGACTTTGTCGCGCGTGGTCATGTCATAATCAATGATCGATTCCGGCGTAATCAGAGACTGATAGGAATACCTCAGTACGCTTGAACTGAAATCAGGATTATCCTCGCCATAGACAACGTATACCGGCTCCGGGTGTTCAATAGCATGCGTCTCCCCTGTTTTCAGATCACGAACCATTATCTGTTTAAGTCCATTGATTCGGCCGTAAATTGCCAGGTGATTCTCGAAGACCTCTACCCGATCAATTTTGACCGTATCGCTGACGGCAATGACAGTCCTCCAGTGGCGCTTTCCGGGCTTCATTACTGGTGTTTTGACGAGTTTGAAATTCCTGGCATTATCGTTGGTCACGATGTAAAACCAATCGCCGTGATGGGCCATGTTGTATTCCATGCCTTGCTGGCGAGGATGTACAAGTCTAAGGTGACCTACCGGCTTGTCGGCGTCATAGAAGTGTATCTCGCTGGTGACCTGGCTTCCGAGGGTCAAGAGAATGTACTTCTCGCTTTTTGTTTTGCTGACCCCCAGATAGTAGGCCGGGTCCTGTTCATGGAACGCAAGTGCATCGCGGTCGGGGTGAGTACCCACTTCGTGCCGAAGAAGCTTGTAGGAACGATGAGTGCTGTCCTCGACAGAATAGAAGACGGTGTGGTTGTTGTTGGCCCAGACTGCCTCGCTGGTATTGGGAATCGCTTCTGGGTACGTTTCGCCGGTAGTCAGATTCTTGAAGAACAGCACATACTGTTCATTCCCTGTCGTGTCAATTGAATATGCCAGCCGGTCATGGTTGGGGCTGATTTCGTATATGCCAAGGTCAAGAAACGCTTTCCCTTCGGCCATCGCATTAAGGTCCAACAGAACTTCTTCGACAGCATCAAGAGACCCCTTTTTGCGACAGTAGGTCCGGTACTGTTTTCCTTCCTCGGTACGATAGTAGTAGTAGTAGCCGTCATCCAGTACCGGCACGCTCAGATCGGTTTCCTTGATTCGACTCACCATCTCGTTGTACAGCGTTGTTTGCAATTCGCTTGTCGAGGACATGACAGCATCGGTGTACGCGTTTTCAGCTTCGAGATAAGCCAGAACTGCCGAATCGCCCCGATCTCGCAACCAGAAATAGTTATCCACAAGAATATCGCCGTGGATCGTGTCCGTCTTGGGTTGGATATCAGCCACAGGAGGTGTGAGGATCCTGTCCGTCTTCTGGCCACAGGATACGAATGACACAATAACGATCAGGATAAGAAATGCGGAAAGAGGGATTCGATAGAACTTCATTGTCTATGTCTCCATACGAATGGGAGTCTTCCCAGTGCTTAGTTGTTTGACATACAAAATAGGGCGCCTTCGGTGCTTTGTCAGCAAATTGTATGGGTTATGGAGTAATAGCCCAGCCGGGCATTTCGGCGAGACTTATGTCGAAGGCGATCATTCCAACTATGAACATGTAGGTCGTGATAAGGACAATGCCGACCAGGTTGAGAATTATCCCACAGCGAATCATATCGGCCATACGAATCTGCCCAGTGCCAAAAACAATCGCGTTAGGTGGCGTGGCGACGGGTAACATGAAAGCGCATGAGGCAGACAGAGTAGCGGGGATCATCAGTAACAAAGGATTCACATTCATAGCGACACTAAGCGAACCAAGAATGGGCAGGATGATTTCGGTGGTGGCCGTGTTTGACGTCAACTCGGTAAGAAAAGTTATTGAGGTACAGATGGCCCCGACGATCAACGGTGTTGGAAACTGCTCCAGCCCAGCCAGAGCATCGCCAATCCAGAGTGATAGTCCCGACTCTTTGAAACCACTGGCCAGAGCGAAACCTCCCCCAAAGAGCAACACAATTCCCCAGTTCAGCTTTGAGGCTGTTTTCCAGTTCATCAGCCTCCCCCCCTCCTTAATCCTGGCTGGAATAACAAATAAGAGAGCAGCTATGGCTATGGCAATAGTACCGTCATCGATCATACCCGGCTCCGGCATTAATCCGGTCCAGCCTGGGAAGACAAACGAGCCAATGGTAATATCGCGACGGAACAGCCATAGCAGGGCCATGAGGCAGAACCCGATGAGCACGACTGTCTCTTCGTAGGATATTCTACCCAGCCGTGCCTGTTCATCCTTAAACACTTGCCGAGTCGCCCCCATACCCAAATTACGCGACACCGACAGGTGGGTAAGCACAAGCCAGGCGATAATCAGAAACAAGAGTGCCATTGGCAAAGCAAAAGCAAACCATGCCGCAAAGGAAATTTCGGGAGCCTGAGGAAAGTAGATCTGGAAAATCCGCGCAAAGGAAAGATTGGGTGGCGTTCCGATCAGAGTAGCCGTCCCACCTATGGAAGCGGCGTAGGCGATCCCGATGAGTAGTCCTACAGAGAAGCGAGCTACATCGGGGCCTTCGTACATCTCCTTGAGTTTGAAGATGATTGCCAGGGCAATCGGGACCATCATCATTGTAGTAGCTGTATTGGATATCCACATCGATAGAAAAAACGTGGCAACCATGAAACCGAGGATAATCCGGCGCGGAGAAGCCCCTATCAGCAGGATGACACGAAGCGCAATCCGGCGATGAAGGCCCCATTTTTCCATCGCCAGGGCCATAATGAAACCACCAATGAACAGGAAAATAATGTTATTGAAATATAGTGCTGCTACAGTCTTCCCCTTCATGATACCTAATAGTGGAAACAAAGCCACCGGCAGAAGAGCCGTCGCCGGAATCGGGATGGCCTCGGTAATCCACCAGATGGCCATCAGCAAAACGACCGCTGCCGTGAGTGTGACAACCGGTTCACCCGGTTGGAGATCGGCAAAGAGACACAGAAGCAGCGCCGCTAATGGACCCAGAAATAGTCCAAGCTTCTGTTTGCGACTGGTGGACATTGAGAGATGCTCCTATCCGATGCGTTCGCTTCAGTTGTAGTAGAATCAAGCTGTGATTATCCAATATTACAACCAAAAAACAAGATCAGGTGGAACCTCAACCCAGTCTGCTAAGACAGACGAACCAGCAGTCAAATATCAGAGAGTGTAGAAATTCGGGAATGTGTCGAAAAAGACACTACATGTGAACTTGTGGTGATGGGTTGGAGATCTGACTTGACAGCAAGGGAGAAGGTGACTATCTTAGAACGTCACGTGTTAGGAATACCATTACCCTGTCGCCTATGAACGACACCTGGAGTAATTGTTGAAGTACCATAGCTTATGGCTTGGCGCAGTTGTAGTTATCATTGCGTTAGGAGCCGCTTCCTCATCAGTATATACGAATACCGCCGATGCCCGATCAGGGGAATCTGAATCTCTTGGCCATCAATCGCAGCCATGGACGGTGTCTGATATGGATGGTCTGGTCGGTGACATAGGACTAACCTTCATACCTAACATGGGACAGTTCTCCGACCTTGTCAGGTTTCGGGCTGATGTCAATGAGGCCGTTGTCTGGTTCACTCAGAACGAAGTTTTCTATCACTTCATCCAACAGGTTCCGGTCTCAACTTCCGAGACCACGCTTCATCGTTACGGGTACGACTGGCCTGCGGGAATTGATAGCCTTACCTACCAATTAGTCCGGGTAACATTCGCCGAGGCGAATGAAAACCCGACTGTCTTCGGCCGCAATTCTACAGATGCCAACTTGAACTACTTCCTGGGAAGCAACCCGGATTACTGGTACCAGCGTGTTCCGACGTACCGGGAGGTGGTTTTTGAGAATATGTATGACGGAATCGATCTTGTTTATCGAGGTACCGGTGGCAATCTGGAATACGATTTTGAAGTAGCCGTCGGGGCTAATCCAGCAAATATCAAGATTGTGATTGGCGGGGCCGATCATACATACCTTGATGAAGACAACAATCTCGTAATCTCCACTCCGTTGGGTAGTATTAGCGAGAGTCGCCCAGTCGCCTATCAAACTGTAGACGGTATCAATCAGCCCGTCAGAGCAGAGTTTGTCGCTCTTGATGAACATACTTTCGGCTTCGCTCTTGCCGATGGGTTTGACACGGACCTGCCTCTTATTATCGACCCGGTAGTAGAATATAGCACTTTTCTCGGTGGAGCCTCTAACGATTACTGCCGGAGCGTTACTGTTCTTGAGGACGGCAGCCTCTTCGCGACCGGGTATCTCTCATCACCGGATTTCCCACTGGAAAATGCCTATGACAGCACCTATAACGGTGGTGCTCCGTCCGGGTATGATATATTTGTCACCCGGATATCGTCCTCAGGTGATTCGATTCTGTATAGCACTTATGTTGGGGGCACGACAGGAGACGAACGTGGCTTCGGTATTCGCGTGGATGAGCTCGGCAATGCCTATATCGCCGGCGTATCAGGGTCCACCGATTTTCCTACTCCTGGTGCTTTCCAGGCAGCTAATGCTGGCGGCGAAGACGCCGTGGTATTCAAGCTTTGCCCCACCGGCGACACCATTCTATTTGGCACCTACCTGGGCGGTTCTGAAAACGATGTGGCTTCCGGATTGGATATCGGTGCTGGCGGCACTGTCTATGTAACCGGCAAGACTTCGTCCTCCGATTTCCCGACAGTTGATCCGTATGACAACGGCCTGGATGGTACCAAAGATATTTTCGTGGCGCGTTTGGGAGGCGATGGTGATGTCCTTGAGTTTTCGACTTATCTCGGTGGGACCGATGCCGATGCCGGTCTTGCAGTGGCGGTAGGATCCGACGGGGACGCTTATATCACCGGCTATACCCTCTCTGATGATTTTCCGGTTAGCACTAGCTACGACACGAGCTATAACGGCGGGAGCTACATAGGCGATTGCTTTGTAGCTCGCCTTGATTCGGCCGGAGACACCATCATTTACAACTCCTATGTGGGTGGTTTGAGTGAAGAATCCGGTCTCTCTATAGCGCTCGATTCTGCCAACAACGCCTTTGTAACCGGTTATACATTTTCGGACGATTTCCCAACTCTAAATGCTGACGATGATACTTACAACGGCAACCTTGATGCCTTTGTTTTCAAGCTTGATTCATCCGGTGCTACTCTGTTCTACAGCACTTACGTCGGCGGTGCAAGCGACGAACTGGCAACCGGAATCAGTGTTGATCAGTATGGCAAGGCCTATATAACCGGCAATACCGAATCGGAGGATTTCCCCACAGCTGAGCCGTACGACGGCTCATATAATGGCTACGCCGATGTCTTCATAACCTGCTTATCCGAACCTGGAGATTCCCTGGTGTACAGCACCTTCGTTGGTGCTTCCTTGTTCGAATTCGGGTACGGCATAGTTGTGGATACCTCAGAAAACGCCTTTGTCGGAGGCTATACCAGCTCACCACAATTTCCTACGGTCAATCCTATTCAGGCGATGATACAAGGGGAATTTGATGTCCTGCTCCTGAGAATGGCTATCAGCGAATATATCTGCCAGGACTCTGATGATGACGGATATGGCGATCCCGGTCACCCTGAGAATGAATGTCCAGACGATAATTGCCCAACTGTTTATAATCCGGAGCAGATCGACACCGACTTGGACGGCGTTGGGGATAGCTGCGACAATTGCCCTGAACTCGCCAATTCGGATCAGGAAGATGCCGACGCTGACGGTATTGGTGACAGTTGCGACGTATGTACTGATACTGACGGTGATGGGTATGGTGACCCTGGATTTCCGTACAATACCTGTCCCGAGGATAATTGTCCGTCAATTTTCAATTCCAATCAGGAAGATACCGACAGCGATGGAGTTGGGGATAGCTGCGACGTCTGTACCGATCTTGATGGGGACGGGTTTGGCGACCCAGGATTCCCATTCAATACCTGTAGTTTAGACAACTGCCCCGATTCCGCTAATCCCTCCCAGGCTGATTCCGATGGCGACGGACTGGGCGACGCCTGTGAAAACTGTCCCTCAGTATACAACCCCAGCCAGGAGGATTTCGACTTCGATGGTGTGGGGGATTCCTGTGATACCTGTACCGATATTGATGGGGACGGATTTGGCAATCCAGGCTTCCCGGCCAACACCTGTGAGGATGATAACTGCCCCTTTGCCCACAATCCGCTCCAGGTCGATTCTGACAGCAACGGGATCGGTGATCTCTGTGATTCCGGTTGCTGCGTGGCTCCGATCCGTGGGAATCTGGATGGCGACGAAAACGAGGATGTCAATATTGCAGATCTGACCCTCCTTGTCGCCTACCTCTTCACCGGAGGACCACCTCCATTGTGTCCAGAGGAAGGCAATGTCGACGGCGACTTGTCCGAGGTCATAGTCATTTCCGATCTTACGTATCTGGTCTCCTACCTGTTCACCAGTGGCCCGGACCCGGCAGCCTGCCCATAAAGATCAGTGCTGACTCATACTTTCCACCACCAGAATTAGCAACACATCTGCCCCAGAAGAAAAACCAGCACTATAGGGATACCTGATAGTGCATTATGCCTCTTCAATCATACTGAGTGGCAATTTGAACCTCGTGCCTTTGAATCAATCCTGCGAAAGTGGACCAAGTCTCGGATTAATGCGACTCAAGGCACCACTATACACGTGGAATGAGAGCTTAGGCGTCGGCGAGAATAATGGCTGAACCCACACTACGAAAAACGCCTCACCAACCGTCTCAAACCGATTGACAATAAAGACGGATTGGCATAGATTGCAGGTTCTGATTTACAGAGTAGCATCGCCGTCCTCGGCCATGCAGCTTGGAAAAGTTAACGATTTCGGAGGACATTCGGTGAAGGATTATTCAACTGACAAGATTCGCAATCTTTGCCTGGCGGGCCAGCGCGGCTGTGGTAAGACCAGCGTGGCTGATGCGGTCGCCTTTGTGACCGGTCTTAACAATCGTGTCGGATCGGTTGACACCGGTTCCTCTTTCCTCGACTACACGGATATGGAGATGTCCCGAAGGACGTCAATCACGACAAAGCTGATGGCTTGTCCGTGGAAAGACATAAAGTTCAACTTCTTTGATTGCCCCGGGCACTCAGATTTCATTGGCGAGTTAGTCAGTACTGCGAAAGTTACAGATGCTGTTGGTTTTGTTATTAATGCTCCTGCCAAGGTTGAGGTAGGCACCCAGCTACAATGGAAAGCTCTGACTCCCTTCCGGATAACTCGCTTCTTTTTTGTCAATAAGATGGACATGGAGAATATCGATTGGCCTGCGACCGTAACCTCAATCCAGACAGCTTTTGGACAGCAAGCCGTACCGATCCAGCTACCAATTGGGCAGGGTGATTCCTTCAAGGGGATTGTCGATGTCGTTTCCGCAAAGGCTTACGAATTTGGTGACGACGGCAAAGCCAAAGAAATTGATATTCCTGACGACATGAAGGATGCCGCTGAGACAGCCCGCAAGAATCTCCTCGAAGTAGCTGCCGAAGCCAATGACTCTCTAACTGAGAAATACCTCGAAGATGACACCCTCAGCGATGCCGATTTCCTGAGTGGACTAAGTCTTGGCATTCAGCAGGGAACGATGTTCCCTATCCTGTTTGGTTCTGCCGCACAGAATATCGGGATTGTCACATTGCTTGATTTTGTGACGTCTTATCTGCCATCTCCTGATATCACATCCACTTTCAAGGCTGGCAAGGATGATGATGGGGAAGTCGAGGAGATGTCCTGTGATCCCAATGGGCAGCCGATGGCTTATATTTTCAAGATGGCTTCAGAGGGACACCTTGGTGAACTTGCATATTTTCGCCTGTTCTCCGGCTCACTTTCGGCCGGAACTGAGCTTTCAAATGTACAGACCGGCTCGACCGAACGGGCGACGCAGATCTACACCATGCAGGGGAAGAATCGCTCCGATCTGAGTTCTGTAGCCTGCGGAGACATCGGTGTTCTGGCCAAGCTCAAAGACTCGCATCCGACCAATACGCTGGTCGGCGGTAAGATGGACCTGTTCGTACCTCCGGTAGAATACCCCAACCCGGTTATGGATGTAGCAGTATGTGCCAAATCCAAAGGTGACGACGACAAGGTGGCCAGTGGGTTGCACAAGCTAAATGACGAGGACCCGACGTTCCGTCTGATAGCTGATCCGGCCCTCAAGCAGTTGGTCCTGTGGGGTCAGGGTTCCACCCACATAGAGGTGCTTCATGAGAAGCTAAAGACTCGATTTGGTGTGGAAATTGCGATGGCCAAGCCGAGGATTCCCTACCGTGAGACGATCAAGGGCAAGTGCGAGACCAAGTACCGTCACAAAAAACAATCAGGCGGACGAGGTCAGTTCGGCGACGTGCATATTCGCTTGGAACCCAATACGCGTAGTGGCGGATTCGAGTTTATTGATGCCATCAAAGGCGGTGTCATCCCTTCCAAGTTTATCCCTGCCGTTGAGAAGGGGATTGTTGAACAGATGACAAACGGAGGCCTGGCTGGATCGCAGGTAGTAGATGTAAAAGTAACTCTTTTTTATGGTTCCTACCATGAAGTCGATTCATCGGACATGGCTTTCAAGATTGCCGGCCTGATGGCCTTCAAACAGGGCTTCATGGAAGCCAAACCGGTCCTGCTGGAGCCAGTTTACAAAGTGGAAGTCCTGGTTCCGTCAGAATATGCCGGCGATGTAATGGGCGACATGTCATCTCGTCGAGGTAAAATTGTGGGTATGGATCCCGATGGCAGTTATCAACGTATCAGAGTTACAGTTCCGCAGGCGGAATTGTATCAGTACTCGGTGGATCTGCGTTCGATGACTCAGGGACAAGGTGTATACACAATGGAGTTCTCCCACTATGAAGACGTTCCCCACGAGGCTGCTCAGAAGGTAATCGATGAGGCCAAAGCGCTGGCGGAAGCTAACGACTAAATCACAAGAAAACGAATTCAATTGCGGCCCGCAGCCTATCGGTTTGCGGGCCGTTTTATTGCCGGCACGAAATCAGGTGCTATCCTCCCGTCAATTTGTTATTGACAACTGCCCATACGAGCAGTATGTGTATAGTATGGAAGCGCGGATGATAAATAGACCGATGACACCGCAAGGAACACCAGGGAGTCAGGAATGAAAAAGTCGCTGACCGATCGCCAGCGAGCGATCCTCGAATTCATCAAGCAGGTGATAACGGCTCACGGTCACCCTCCAACGGTGCGTGAGATAGGAGCGAAGTTCGGCATCACTTCGACCAACGGAGTCCGGACACACCTTAGTGCGCTGATCAGAAAAGGCTACCTTAGGAAGAATAGTTTCATCTCCAGGGGACTTGAATTGGTTCAGCCGGTGATGTCTGAGGTCGGTCGGATACCTGTGGTGGGAACGGTTCCGGCCGGTGTTCCTATCGACGCCATTGAGAATACCGAGGGTGAGATAGCCCTGGATCTTTCATTTCTGCCAAAGGGGGACTCGTTCTCGCTGAGAGTTATTGGAGACTCGATGAGAGATGCCGGCATTTTGGATGGTGATCTGGTACTAGTGAAGAAACAAGCTGTCGCTCAGAAGGGGGACATTGTGGTCGCTATCATAGGTGGTGAGGCGACAGTTAAACGCTATTTCCCGGAAGGTCATCGCATTCGTCTGCAACCTGAGAACAAGGATTTCGACCCAATTATTGTAACCAAGCGCTCGGGTGATTTCCGAATTGCAGGAAAGGTTGTGGGACTCCTAAGGAAAGTGGACTGAATCGCACTCTGCCCGCTATGGAACCTTGATCAAGTTATCGTCCCTTTGATCGCTGGCGAACAGCCTCAAACAAGCACACTCCAGTGGCTACTGATACATTAAGACATTCGACTTTACCCGCCATTGGCAATCTTACCAGAAAATCACAGCGTTCCGCAGTCAGACGACGCAGACCTTTGCCTTCGGCACCCATGACCAGAGCGATCGGCCCTTTCAGGTCCGTTTCGTAGAGTGTCTGAGTGCCCTGATCCGAGGTTCCCACCAGCCAGACCCCAAGCTTTTGCAATTGTTTGAGCACTCGGGCCAGATTCGTTACTTGCACAAAAGGAACCGTCTCGGCCCCTCCGCAAGCGATGTGTACGACGGTGTCGGTTAGTCCCACGGCACGATCTTTGGGGACGATGACGGCATGAACTCCGGCCGCATCGGCAGTACGAAGACAGGCTCCCAAATTGTGAGGGTCCTGAACATTGTCCAGAATCAGCAAGAAAGTATCATCAGAAAGTCCCTCAATGATTCCAAACAGATCATTCTCATTCAGGGCTTTGAGGTCAGCCTTGTAATCGGAATGTGTGTGCCGACGAATACGCGGTGATTTCTTGTTTCGATCCATGGGAGCCATGCTATCCTTTATGTTGATAGGTTATGTCCGAGTCGTCGACGATACTGACATGCGTCTCCCCCGGCCAAGCTTATTAACAGGTGTTCACTCAACGGCCATCTCCCTCACTTAACATGGATAATATTCTTTTGCAACCAGGGTCGCAAGGTTGTTGTAGAGGGACGTAATCGATCAGTCGAACCGGTTAAAACGGAATCAATCTATGGATTGGATAGATATTATCACCAGATGGCATAGCGGCGGACGCAAGGCCCGCCGCTACGTAAAAATAAGAATCTTATAGACTACTTATGGTCGTGACCGGTGTG
Source organism: Candidatus Zixiibacteriota bacterium (assembly GCA_019038695.1). Lineage (NCBI taxonomy): Bacteria > Pseudomonadati > Candidatus Zixiibacteriota > Candidatus Zixiibacteriota bacterium. The sequence goes on along the minus strand of JAHOYZ010000055.1, from coordinate 4,001 downwards.
ATCGCCCTTGTCACCTTCCACGGCCTCTTCCTTGGTCTCTTCCACGACCTCTTCCTTGGTCTCTTCCACGGTCTCTTCTACGACCTCCATCATGACCGCCATCTCCTTGACAGTCCGCTTGGCAATTTCCTGCAGCTTGACAACGGTTTCAGGGTTGTCGGAAGTCATAAGGGTAACCTGACCGTTGGAGAGCTTGATGCTCTCCATCTTAACTGTCTCGTCCATGACCGCCACACTAGCCTGACACAGGCCGCATAGCTTCATCTCTTCACCCGCCTTCATGGCCTCCCACTGGGCCATCATGTCGGCGTTGCAGGCATTGTAAACCTCCTCAAAACCCTCCGCATAGGTACTAATTGAGATACTGCCATTGGCAATTGGTTGCATTTCCCAGTGAACATTTTCCATAAAGCCTTCGTGCTGGGTGATCGGTTTGCACAGGTCACAATTGTGAAGATCCAGCCATGGGGCTTCTTCCCCGGCCATCAACATCGCTCCGGCAAAGAGAAGCACCGCCGCGATACTTAGTGTGATAAGTTTTCGCATTCCTCATTCCTCCTCATTGAAAAGCAGATTCGTCGAGGAACACCGGCGGGAGTCCCTCGCGCTACAGATTTATGCTCTTTGTAAAGGTAATGCCTGGTGGTTCTGCTGCGCAATCACAAAGTTGGGGTGAAGGTAACGCAGTCTACCACACACAGCATGCTGCTGAGCTACGAATATGACCCCTCAGAACTGATCCAACATAGCAAACATAGCGCCGCCAGCCATCAAGACGGAGAGGCCTACAACGGCCAACACGATGAGCATAAGAATGCCGTTGATGGTAAAGTAGGTTTTGATCTTCCGTAGCGATTCCAGCAGCACCATCTTATCACCACTGATTTGAGCAGCCTCCACTAAGCTGGCCGACTTGAATAGTAGAATGCCTAACCAGATCGGCAACCAGCAGATCAGAATACCGACAATCGTAAAGATTGCCACCACACCATTGAGAATCAGGACTACTCCGAGTAGCTTCATCCACCCTTTGGCCTCGTAAATGGGCAGGCTCAACTGTTGGACCAATTCTTTCTCTTCCATGATCATTTTCCTCCCAATATGATTGCGTGCCTTCGCGACGGAAGGCAGACCTCCCTGCCCGCCAACCGTACATAAATATTACCTAACACACACAGGGCTTGTCTGTCGACAAAAATAAATAGCACCGAAAGAGTCTGGTCAATCTCGCGGAAGTTCGTAATAAAACTTAGCTGCAGTACATTGTTCGTAGGCATCAGATAACAACTCACCCTCGACGCCGACATTGTCGTAAGGATGTTCACTGATGTGGATCACTGGTTTCCAATCGGGCTTGATTAGGCTCTCAGTGAACGCCGACGTCAGACCGGCCACCAGTGCTTGCTTGGTTTTCCTCGTCACGCGCGGACAGTAAAGCAGTAGATGGAGATAAGGCCGACCTGCTTTGCCATCCCAGACTTGACCAGCAGTGGCCGCGTTTCCGACCTCGTACTCACAGAACCGAATGCCAAAGATGTCACGGCCAAAGCTTGTGGCTTCGTCAAAAGCATCGGTAAGATTGGTAGCCAGAGTTTGTTTGATGGCGACATCGACTGCGGGCATTGTTACTTCAAGACATGGCATTTTGGTTTCCTCTCGTTAAGATCACGGCAGACGACAATGTCTGCCGTGTACAATACACAAGCAACCAATTATCCAGTCAGAGTAATCAGGGCTACAACGGCACTGGTGGGATCCTGAATGATACAGAAGCGTCCTATAGTCGGGATATCCGTCGGAACCTGGAGGATTGTACCACCGAGTTCCTTGGCTTTCGCGGCTGCCGCATCGACATCATCTACCGTTATGTAGGCCAGCCAATGCGACGGAACCTCGGCGGGAACGTCAGGTGGCATTGCCATCATTCCGCCGGCGTTCTTGTCCCCTGCATTTAGCATAGAATATTTCATGCCGGGCATACCGCTATCGACGATTTTCCAGCCGAGCAGCTCGGTGTAAAATTTCGCGGCACCTTCGTCATCACGAGTCACCAGTTCGTTCCAGCAGAAAGTTCCGTGGGTGGATTTTTCATCGGACATACCAAATCTCCTTTAACATGAATTAGTTTTCGGCGAGGCCGCCCCGAACGCACGCCAGGATATCTAATTATGTACTTAATACGAAACTGGACCGCCGATGTCCATCACATTCTGGGGAGATCATACCCCCTCAACTTAAACTTCGATAGTTCTACCAACCAGTCACCGAGCCAAGAGGTCATCTCTTAGAATACTTTAGATCCAATATCTGTAAAATATGCCGCGAGTACCATTGCTACCAGGGCCACTACGCCGATCACACCCCAAGCCACGCGCCCGGTTCCTTGAGAGCTTGTCTGCTGATCCATCTGATCCATCCTTTCACTGGTTTGCCTCACTGAATTAGACGGACAAACGCTGACGAAAGTTGCAGAGGTAATATCTGCTTACAATGAGTCTCTCACCCAGGCAAGAAATGTTGATTAGCGTTACCATGAGCGGAGTCAAAGCAGGCCTTGCCTGTCCTTTTATAGGTACCAGAAATAAATTTGTCATGCCGGACTTGATCCGGCATCCAGTCCTGTAGTCTCGTAGGTCGGGTCCGACCTACTGACCTGGGGTATATAAGTTTACACATCCCATAGCAAGACTATAGGGAACCTGTGAATCTAAGCTACGATCGCCAAACCTGGCGCCTATTTAGCTTCGTCAAGATCGCCGATGGAATACTGGATACAGTCGTTCTGCCACGTTCCCGTCATCGGCAACACTACATCCTCCGGTGACAGAGAGTAGTCCCCGAATACACCCTTTAACGTTCCCTGGCGACCGTCGACCAGATACTGGAACCGTCCACGGAAGACACCGTGACTGACACCACACACAGGGCACATCCGAAGGTCGTCGTAATACCAAATACCCCTGACTTCGGCGATTACTTCGTCAGTAACATAACCGGAGAGCGACCCGGAGAAGAGCTGTTGTCCATCGTTCTCGGTCCTCCAGATGCCACTAAGATAACCGAGCGGAGTGGAGTTGTCATCCAGCCACAGAGCGTAGAAATAGCCGTCGGTGCTCCAGAGTTGTTCTTTGACCCATTCGCCGGAGATCAATCCCTGGGGACAATCCTGCGGCCAGATCTTGCGCGAGTGAACCGCAACGGCGTTGATGTTATCGACTGGATAGAACGCGAAAAGGTGCTCCAACTCATCGAAGGCAAACTCGAGCGCCAAAGGGGAAGTATCATAATGCAAAGTCGGTGGAACGATATACACGACACCACGCTTGAGGAAAACCAGAAAGCTGATGCCGTCGAAGTCTCCGGTCGTATGGGAAACCCATTCAGCTGTGTATGGCAGGTTGTCAGTCACGAGGGAATCTTCGCCCGGTTCGAAATCAATGGTGATACGTGGGGTTACAATGGCCTCGCCATTCACCCACAGTGAACCCGACCAATCCGTAGGGACGATGTCCAAGGCGGAAAGGTTGAACAGATGTCCCCACAGGAAAGTGACGGCATAGATATCGTAGTCGCACGTATTCAGATCAGGATCATTGGCCACAATGTCTGCGATCAACTCATACTCGGAACTATCCGTGGGTAGATCATAGTCGTCCATAAGCTTGTGGACGGTCGGCGGCATTGATTCCGGGTCAACCGTCGTGTCCTGTGAAATAACAGACGAACCCGTGTTCTGGCTGCATCCGGTCAAGGTCAGTATCAGCCCCAGTAAGAGAATGGCGTAGAACCTGTTCATATGATCCTCCGATCCTTGATTCTTTATATGCAACTGACCGAACCGGGGCTTTGGCCGGGATGCGAGTACCGCGAGTCAGTATTGACTGCACTTCAATCTACATCGTGGGTCAAACCAACACAAGTCAAATCCGCAAGAGGTATCAGCCAGGGTAATGTCAAGAGTTGTGTGTAAAAGTGTGTATCCATATTATTCATGCTGCTTT
>JAHOYZ010000054.1 GCA_019038695.1 Candidatus Zixiibacteriota bacterium | reverse complement strand
TTCCCGTTTACACGGGAATGACACAATTACAGACTTTGTACAATGACCAATCACGCGGGTCGGGAATGCTCCCGGCCCGCGTCATACTACTCAGATGGTCGGCTTGTCAGTCAGCCAGGGAAAGTGTAACACCCCAATTGACGGCATCCCGTGGTGGAGAGGAGTTCCAGTCACCAAATGAATGGGAATCATCAGAAACATAAACCACCTCGTACTCCCCTTTCCGCAGCAATATCTCGTCATCGAAGAGCCGGTTCTTGTCGGCCCCGCCAGCGTGGTCGGTACGCCGCCAGGTCATCTCCCAGATATCTCGCCCACTGTCCAGATCGACAATGTACGCGTAGTCATACATACGTCCACTGCTGCCTTCACCCAGGGCATAGATTTGCACCTGAGTATCTTCTTTCAATTCGAACCGGGCACGACGGTGTTCATTATCACCTACCCGCGTAATGCGAGCCAGAATGTCAGTGCCCTCCCAGAGGTCTTTCTCGTCTACAAGCTCAAATCCCTTTGGCGTACCCTTGCCCTCAGCATAAATAGACAGCCCATAGGCGTCAGCATCAAACGGGGCGGAAGCATTCCAGCGACGAGAAGAGTGGGAACCATCCGTAACGTAGTAAGCTGTATAAGTACCCGGCTCCAGCGTGATTACTCCGTCGAACATCATGTTCTTGGGCGCTCCCCCGGCGTGTTCGGTGTTTCGGTGGGTCATTTCCCAAGCAACCTGCCCTGTGCCAGCTTCCATGATCGTACCATAATCGACAAAATCTCTACCGCCGTGATCCATCTCACCAATCGCATATACCTGTAGATCTGTTACTTGGCTCAATTTGAAGGACTGTTCGTAGTAACGATTATCGCGCACGCGAGTGAATTCGATCAGGGGTTCACCGCGTCCGGGGATCTCGACGATCTCAAAAGCGGACTTGTCGAAATTCTTGCCGGGAAGAACGGTCAGTCCCCAGTTAAGCGGATCGTAGGGTGGGTTAACATTGAACTCTTCCCAGGAATGAGAATCATCAGAGACCATGTGAAGGACGTAGGTTCCCTTTTCAAGCATGACTTCGTCGTCATATAACTGGTTCTTGTCGCCTCCACCGGCGTGTTCAAGATCCCAGCGGTCGATCTGCCAGACCTTCTTGTGGGTGTCGGCATCTATGATCCATGCATAGTCAACAGGTGTTTTGTTAGACTCGGGAAACTCAATCAAGGCATAGATCCGTAAATTCATCGATTTACTCAGAGAAAAACCGGTTGTGAGGTACTCCGAATCACCCAACTGATTGTGACGAACAAGAGCATCGGGGAAACCACCGTCGGGACGAAACTCATCGATGTCGGAAGCAGATAACTCGTCAGAGGTCAGCTCCACATAACATTCTCCGACATCGCGTCGGGAGATTTCGTCATCATAATCACCGTCAAAGATGATTCCGAGCATGTCAAAAAACCCGACCTTCTTTCTGCCCGACCATCCGGTCTTATTCTTGACACTGAAGTAAAGTTCGTAGCTACCGGCATCGAGAAACTCGACGTCTTCCTGCCCGCGAAGTACTTTGCTACCGCGATAACGATCTGTACGGCTACTGCGCATCTCCCAGACAAGCTCACGGCTGTCCGAGTCGATAATCCAGGCGTACGCAACGAGATCCCGAGACAGGGGCACACGGATTCCGAGGGCATCAATATTGATCTCGGCCCCCTTCTTGAGAGTGAATCCTACTGATTCCAGATCGTCGAATGACAAATCTCTGATCTCAGCGACTGTCACACCCAACACGGAGCCAGCGGTTAGAATAGCAGTGGTAACGGCAATTGAAAGGGCTTTGACTATTTTCATACACGACCTCAAGTAGTATATACCAATCATATCATGACATAACATTACTCATGCCAAATAGATACGTTGATTCGTTGCATAGGTTGCAGAAGAATATTGACTCTTTTTGGGGCTCCGCTTCCCTCTCATGATGGGGGATACATCACCGTCGTCTATGTCAACCTCTATGGATGTAGACCGCCTCTGCTATATCAGTACAGATTCCGCTTGCACAGGTAGCAGGTACTGCCATAATATGTGCCAAACTAAGATTGGGTGGATTCATCACCCGAGCGATTCTCTAGCTGACTATGGATTTCGGTCCTCTCAGGTAGCGAATCAGAGCGTACTTACATTGAGGAATTGGAGGTTCCCATGAGTTTTGCAGCCGATGGAAACAATATCAAAGTACACTACACAGGCAAACTAGAAGATGGCACGATATTCGACAGCTCCAAGGATCGCGATCCTCTGGAAGTCAAACTTGGCACCAATGCCGTTATCCCTGGCTTTGAAAAGGGTCTGGTCGGTATGGAGGTCGGAGAGAAAAAGACGATCACCATTTCACCCGAAGAGGCCTATGGTGTTCGCCGTGATGATTTGAGCATGGAGGCCAACAAATCTGATTTTCCGGATGATATCACGCCCGAAGTCGGTCTACAGCTGGCTATGCAAAGACCCGACGGCCAGAATATGCCGGTGACGATCGTCAAGATTGAAGATGACAAGATTACCCTGGATGCCAATCATCCGCTAGCCGGTAAGACTTTAATCTTCGAAGTGGAAATGATGGAAGTGGTGTAAATGTAGACGGGGAGCGAAAAGCTCCCCATTCGGCGAAGAAAAAGGGCGGCAGAGAATGTACCATTTCTGGTGTTTTTCGCAGGCATCATATGTTCACCATTATCTGAAGACAATATCCTGCATGTCCGAAATAGAAAAAGCCGGGTGCTCTAAGCACCCGGCTTTGTTTCACAAAGGCTGTGATTCTTAGAAGCTGGCTTTCAGTGTCCAATACTGATTGGCGTCGAACACCTCAGTTTGGGTCCAGCAGTACTCAAGGCTCAGATCAGTGTCGCCGAGTTCAAACATGAGGCCTGCACCCAGTGACGCACCGTACATCCAGTGGTCCTGGTCGGCGTAGTTATAACCGGCGCGGAGTGAGTACTTGCCGTCGTAGACATACTCAAAACCACTCTGATAGTAGTCCTCGGAGAAGTTGTTGGAGCGGAAGTTGCCGGTGACGGTAGCCAGATGTTGGTCCTGGTCATACATGTTGTAGGCCATACCCATGTTGATCGAGCTGGGCAGCTCGAATTCTCTGGATTCCGCCGCCTGTGAACGACCATCGACATTGCTCAGAAAACCTTGTCCTGAGAACTTCATCGTGGGGCCGTAGTTCTTGATTGCCAGACCAACGGAGAAGCCTTTCCAATGTGGGTCATAAATAAAGCCAACGTCAAAGGCAAGGCCGGTCGCACGGACTTCAAAAATGTCCTCGTTGAGGAACATGGCTGTCGCACCGAACGAAACATTAGTTGTCAGTACCTTGGCATAGGTCACACCAATGGTAGCCAGGCTGGGCGAGAACATCCGTCCTGTTCCTTCCGGCTGTTCCTTGGTGGTTTCTTCCATCTCACCGATCGAGACGACCTTGGCCGAGATGCCGAGGACTCCGAAACCTTCGATGTAGGTACCCACGCCGCCGAAGTTGACGTCGATATTGGCCAGGTACGGCTGATGGGTGAACATTACATCGGTACCCTCAATTGAGGCCAGCCCGGCCGGGTTCCAAAAGATGGACTCCACACCGGACACGTTGGCAACTATCGAGCCGCCCATGGCCGTTCCACGCGAGCCGATCGGTATCAATAACTCTGAAGCTCCAGCCGTACCCATCCGCAACGAGTTCCCCGCGTACACGGGGCTGATACTTACGGCGAGGAGGACCAGTGCTAGAATAACGTATTTTGTTTTCATTAGTTCTTATCCTTTCGCCTAATAAGTCTGCAGGAGTTCTACTTCCGTGAAGACCGCTATCTTGCCGACCTTCTGGCCTATATCTGGAGCGTCAACTACCCACAGGTAGATACCGGAAGCAACCGGCAGACCGTTGGCCGTGTTGGCGCCCCAACTGGCTGTGCTGGTAGTTGGGTCATCCTTATCGATCTCGTATACGAACTCACCGGCCAGGTTGTAGATAGTGATTATGCACTCAGTCGGCAGGTTCTGGAACATTATCTGGTAGTTACCAATCGCCGGATCATACGGTCCATACAGATAGAACGGATTCGGCGATACCGTGATGTTGTCCAAAACATCTTCTGCCGTGGACGCGGTTATTATATCGGTATCAAACGTGAACTCGTCTGCTGCAGTAAGCACCCTGTTGGGATAGATAGCAAACTCATCCCCATCTTCGAATACCGTACCGCTGGTGCCATGTCTGTTCCAGGTGGCCCAGTACATGACCGGCATGGGATCATCAATGGCGTTCAACTGGTATTCAGCTTTTGGAGTTTCCTGATATTCGTCCAGGTAAATCCATAGCCATTCGCGGGGACCATCACCGGCGACATTATCGTACTCGGTGTGCATACCGGGCCAGTATTGTCCGTCAACCAAACCGTTGACAGCGTTGTTTTCGAGGTAGCCGACAGCCAGCCTCTGTGGTGGATCGATATCCATGTTCCAAGCGGAAAGCGGCATGCTCTTTTCAAAGTCCTGAAAACCGTAGCTGCCGCCCGGAGGATCCGGATCGACAATGTAGGGCTCGAATTCAGGCTGGGCCGGCGGTCCGGGGCCACGAAGATAACGATAGGCGTAGGAAACGTTCTCATGACTCGGGTCGAAAGTACCGTCTGCTGCAACTGGTGCTAGCTTAAGCAGAACGTTTGGTAGATTCTCTGGAGGTATCGGGTCGGCAGTGCCGAATCCGTTTCCGTCACCAGGACCACCCCAGCCGAGAGCACCGCGGAAACCTTCCCAACCGAACCCGTCTGCGTTACCCCAGGTAAATCGACGGGTGCCGTTTGGAATATCCCAACCCCAAGTTGTTTCATCGTCGGAGGCAAACATGTCTCCAGGCTTCACACCCGGAGCAGGTCCAGACGTTTTCACCAACATCCCGTCGACAATGACATAATCATCATCACCGCTGATATTCGTCTGGTCTATGAGGACGGTGTCATTAAGATCGGTGTCAATGAGATGCCAGTATGTAGTTCCGTCAATGACCTGAATGCCCACCTTATATGCGTGTCCTGTGAGTGCATAGTGGTCGATCACGAGCGGTACGATAAAACCGTCCGCGGTTCCAGCGGAATGATCATAAGCCAGTGTGTCGCCAAAGAAAACACTATATTCCTCGTCCGCTACCGGTCGCTGTGGTATCACAGAAACAGTAGTGGCTGATGTAAGTGTCTTAAACCCCCAGTCCTGGCTTTGGTCCACCGTGTAAGCTTCGACCTTGTAGTGGTATTTGGTGATGTTACGAAGAGGGCCACCCAGGACGTGGTCTTGTTCTATAAAGATATGGTGTTTTACACCCAGATCACCACCGTTCTTGACCAGGCGAATCTCCGGTACCGCAGTGACTGGGTCAAACACCTCGTCGAAAACGTTGACGATGCTGTTAACAAGATCAAAGGCCGCTACCTGAGTCCACGGTCCGGTCGATGTCGCACCTTGCCATATGATATAGCCTTCAAACGGATAGGTACCATGATCTGTCTCACATGTGTCAGTCCAACTGAGAGAAACACCTTCATTCTTGAAGCTGGCGTTCACAATCGGAGACGCCGGGGGAGACGGCAGCACAAAGTCGGCATCGTAGGCGATCTGTGCAAACCGGTCATTGAACTTCATCAGCGAGATCGACGTCAGACGGTCAATCGCTCGTCCGACCACAATTGCGGCAACAAATTCGGTCGAGTCGCCGGGTTCAAAAGTGATTGGACCGGTCGTCTGCATCCAGCGTCGGTCGGCCGGGTCATAGTCGATGTCACCGGTACCGGCAGTTGGATCGCCGGCATGCATGTACTTGGTGACTACGCCGTCGTACTCATACGGGTCCCCGTTGGCGTCCAGACCTCGCATGTAGTTGAAGGTCTCATTGAAGTCGTTGGGGTCCGTGCCGTTGATATACTTATTGAACGACGTCATCCCCATGTTGACATAGCCTGGCCATGTGGTACCCCACATCTTAGCCACGTCATTGTCGTCTCCAGTGAACATCAACGGTCCCTGGAAGAAATCATAACCGACAGCAGGAGGTGTGGCGCCATAGTGATTGGCGTCGTCGTTGTCGGAGTTATAAACATATCCCATTGACTCGTCAACGAAACACCCTACCAGGTCGTCGGTGTATTCACCCAGATCAGGATCGCACCAGAGTGAAAAATGGCAGTCTTCAATGGTGTTACCACCCTTGTTGAAAACCTGGAAGCGGATGAAGATGATCTCGCCGAGCGCGTCCTCACGATCGAACGCCCAGGTGGTCTGACGAATCTCGATGCCCAGCGGATCGGTTTCGCCGCTGCCGTTGTCGTGTGCATCCGGGTTGGCATCATTATAGACTGCCCAGAGCATCTGGTCGCCGATCATGTCGGGCTCGTCCTGGTCGTTCACCGGGGCGCCATCCCCCGCCGGCCAGTTCGTCCAGTCGGCATTGGGATTGTCTGTCATACTATCGGAATACAGCTTGTAGACCTTGTAGGCAGGGTCAGTGCCGAATCCCGGATTGAAGGTCCAGGTTGTATCGTCGCCTGAAACACTCACGAACTGGTCCATCGGACCCGGGACGTACTCATCGGAGTATTCGGCGACGGCCACCCGAATTTCGCTGTTGACAAGGCCACCGACCCAGAGACCGGAGGCATACAGTATGTAGTCGTCCAGCGATCCGTCATCGATGCTGGCATTGTCAACGTATGGATAGAACGTGCCTGCATCATGACCGAACACGCCCGAAAGGTCGCGGCAGAAATTGGCGTGGTTGGTCACGAACATCAATATCTTGTTGGCATTGATGTAGGTGGCGTTATCAACCACTGCCGCCAAAGAAGGCTCCGTTCTACTCTTATATGGCGGTGCCGCCACGAGCGGCAATGCCACAATGAAGATCAACAGAATTGTAAGCAGTTTTGTTTTCATTGTCTACATCTCCGTCGTTTAGAATGACGCCCGCAAACCAAAGAACACCATCCTCGGGTTGGAGTAGTTGGTTGCGTTGTGTTGTTTAAGTTCGTACGCATCGACATAGGCCTCGCCCTGGTTGGCGATGTTGGTTAGGCCGACCTCGGTATCCAGGTATCCGGTCCCATCTGGCTGGCCTGTGGTTTCATAAACGCCCATCACGTTTTCACGATCAAGCAGGTTCTTAACCCAGATGTACGGAACCAGGTCGAAATTACCGACCTTGAAGTTGCGTTCCAGCTTGACGTCGATATTAAAGGTCCAAGGGTTATCCGCCGTGTTTACACCTGCCGCCGGACCCGGTCGAACGGCCGACTCTACTGCCGCATCATACATGCTCATCGGCGTGTAGGGAGTTCCGCTGCCGGCGTATACGATGGCATTGAAATTGGTGTTCTCAAACGGGAAGATGTCTCCAAACCGAGGACCTTCCTGCTTACCCAGTCGCATATCAAACACGCCGGTAAGGTTGTGCCGCTGGTCGTAATCGAGCGGCGCCGTTACCTTCGGCGTGCCGGTCGGGTTGGACCAGTTGATTACGTAAGATGATTGTGCGTACGAACCGGTTCCCGTCGCCCAACTGAGAGTATACTTCAGATCGAGGCGGATTTTGTTCGTACGGCGCATGGCCAGATTGAAGTCAAGGCCTTTGATCGTACCGTAATCGATATTGTCGAAAACACTATAGGTGCGAATGCTTGAGTGCACGCTGTCATAAGTGTGAATCTGTGTTAGGTCTTGAACATCTCTGTAGTAGGCGTCGATACTAAAGGCGACGTTGTTGGCCAACTGATGGGTGATACCCACTTCGTAGAGAGTGGTTTTCTCTGGTTCCAGCCTGGGGCTGGGGAATGGAAAGTATGACCCGGCAGTTACCCGTGCTTCCCAGAAGTCCTGACCCACATACAGTTTGTTCAAGTCAGGACGTTGGAAAAACTTGCCAAAGCTCACGTGCATCTGAGTTCGATCCGATACCGGGAACGAGACACCCAAGCGAGGCGACATTCGATAGAACTTCTCAGTGTCCTCAAGGTCAGCCTCATCGAGCACGTCGGCCACGCCGAATTGATATGGATTGAGAGTGTCCTTGACGCGCTGGGTCCTGTAGTCGAAATAATCAAAACGCAGTCCGGCGTTAACCACTAAGCCTCGCCATTCGAACCGGTCCTGAACGTACATTCCAAGAAAGATGGGGTGTTTCGCTTCATTGAATATCCCCTCATCGTCGGATACGTTACCCAGACTGTCAAAACCATAACGGTTGACGCGGAGCTTCGAGTAACCCTGCGTGGCATCGAGATTGCGGAAATACCGCAAAATGTGTCGCTGGAAGTCGAAGCCGAGCTTCAACGTGTTGCGTTCGTCAGCCTGCAGGTTCAGATCACCTTTGACGCCAACATAGGACGACTTGCGATGGATAAACCCGCCCCAGTAAGGTGACTGGGTGGTTGTAACACTGTCAGTGAAAGTGATTACGGTACTGTCCTGGGGATTGGAGAAGGTTGTATCTTCGTCCACAACAACAGTATCGAGCCAATCGGCGTAATCCCAACCGGTCGTGTCCGGGTTGGCCACTACAATGATGTCCTCGAAATCCGTCCAGAACAGATCGTATTCTCCGAACTCCGGGTTGACGATATCATCAATCTCACCGTCCTCCCAGATGTACTTACGCTCATAGGCCTCGTAATCGTCGAAAACGACACCATCACCGCGAATCCGTTCGGTACTGAAGTAAGAACCACTCAGGTTGAAGAATGTGTTGGCATTCAGGGTGTGGGTGAATTTGCCGTTGACGCCGAGGTTTTTGTCCTCGAAACGAGGTGCATGAGCGGGATTGAGTGCCCACTCCTGACGGTACTGGCGCCAGTAAGTCTGCGAGCCGTTGCCCGAAAGTTGGAACTTCGTATTAGGGCTGAAATGATAGTCGATCTTCCCCTGATACGACCAGCTACTGAAGCTATTGCTGGGCAACCGTTGAGGATCATCGGAATACAACGTGTCCAATCCGAATGGCTGGCCCCAGACCTCGTGCATATCCTTGGTTGTCGTCGATGGGTTGCGGTCGCCCAGGAAGGTACGCTCGCCGGAGAGGAAGAAGTAGCCCTTATCCGATCCGGGGATGGGACCTCCGACATCGGCCGAGTAGAAGTTCTGATCGTAATTCTCATTCAAGACGTTATCCGACAGCACTTCCATGTTACCGTGGTATTCGTCGGTTCCGGAGTTGGTAACGACGTTAACGATACCGGAGGCGACATGACCATACTCGGCTGAGAAGGCTCCGGAAGTAACGGAGACTTCCTTGATAGCGTTATTGCTGAGATTGGTCGTCGAGGTTCCGGTCAACGGGTCCTGTTGCGAGAAGCCGTCCACGTAATAAGCGACTTCGGACGGGCGGCCACCGCGCAGGTTCAATTCCTGCGATCGGGCCGACTCGGCGCCTGGACGCTGCCCGCGATTGCGAACGGTGAAGTTGCCGGAGTTCGCCCGCACCACACTGTTCTGGATACCGACCAGTTGCTCCACGCCACGCGTCGGCAATGCCAATATCTCATCACGTTTTATGATGCTGACCGTAGTGGTCTTGTCCTTGATGACCATGGGACGTTCGGCCGTGACTCTGATAGTCTTACCGATGTCGGTTACTACGGAACTCATGGCCATGTCGTGATAACTGGCCAGATCAGCAGAGACCTCCACATTGGCGATCTCCACTGTGGCGTAACCAATAGCCGTGATCACCAGTGTGTACGTTCCTACCGGAACATTGCGGACAGTGTAGATACCATCCTGGTCAGCCACCGCTCCCATGTCGGTTTCTTGTATCGATACTGTTGCACCCATCACCGGCTGGTAGGATTCGGCGTCTGTGATCTCGCCGGTGATCTTACCGACCACGGATCCAAATACGAAGCCACCCGACAGGCATAGCAACAGTACGATAATCGGGATAAGTTTCAGGTTCATATCTTTGCTCCTATATAGTGAAGTGTTCACATGGTTTCCCTAACGTCGACAGCTGAAGCATACATTGCCTCCAATGATTTAAGATGATTTTGTGCATAACATTCCTTCATGCTGTTAAAGATGGAAGATATTACAATAATGAGTCAACAATAAATGCTGTGGCAAGATGATTAAGCAGACGGTGTTTATCGACCTGTCCGGGAAGGTAACCGCGTTCATTCTTAGTGATGTGGTATGCTGCTACACGCCGTGAGGAACACCTCGTACTTGTCTACCAATCGCCAATATGCACTTGACATGTTCTGCCACAGGTGCTATCATATTCAGTAGATGCAGACACAAATTAAGGCAGGAGTCTGCTATTGTTACTTCTTTTTGCGCGACCATTATTGAATTGCTTCTCGGATGCTACAGTTCACACATAGGCGTTGCCGTGATGTCAGCGCAACAGTGCCCCCGAAAAGTAGACATGTAATCTCTGAGACGGTTGACATTGAGACTGACAATTATTTAAACATATGAAACGCGAGGATTAAGGAGAGACAGAATGAGAACAATCGCTAAGTTGTATCTTATGGCAGCGTTGCTTTGCGGTCTGATCGTGACCACAGCAGCAGCCGGGGATGTTCGGGATGACGACAGAGTTGTAGACTCTAAGGTCATCAACTCTCAACAATACGCTTTCCCCGCCGAAGCAGGTGATCAGGCGCTGGGTTCATCTGGCGGTTCCAGCCGTGGTGTGGGACTAAAGATCGGATCAACCTGGTGGGATCAGCAGCAGATCGGCTCAATGGGACGGATGATCGACTACGGGATAACGCCATCAGATCCGTCGCAAATGCTGATGCACTTCATCTGGACCTGGGCTCCCGGTTATGATCCCACTTGCTTGTCGGAGCGTGCGTACCGATATGAGGCGTGGGATGCTGGCGCAGGAAACCTGCTTTTCTCTGGGGGGATTAATGCTCACCCTGCTAGTGAGTATGGAGGTTATGTTGGCATTGATATCACCGGTGAGAACCTGGCTTTGCTGGGTGGACATCTGAAGGACCTATCCGGTGGTGACTTCAACAGTACCTTCTTTCTGGATTACGCACCCGGCTTCGCATACTTTGCCTATCGTGATTCGATTCCCAATGCGCTGGGAACCTACTGTTCGGTCACTCCCCCTCCGCCCCCTGAGGACGGTGCCTGCTGGCCGAAGTTCCGACTCGTAGAAACACCGACCGACACTTTTTTGCATGTTATCGCGCTGGAAGGTGAACCAGATCCCGGCGACCCGGCGGCTCTGGCTTATTATCGCCTGGTGGGCACCCCTACCAGCCCAACCGCGACCTGGGACTTTCCCCCGTATTGTGTGGATACGGCATACGTTGTGGGTCACGACATTGCCGCTGACGATTACGGCAAAGTCGCCATAACGTGGATTGCACAGAAGCATGACGTTACCGATCCGTGTGGTGGCGGCGATACTTGTTCCGGCCTTGGTGGGGCGAACCCGCTGGTGGACAACGATGTATACTATCAAATCTCGTATAACGACGGCAATAACTGGAACCCTCGACAGAACATCACAAAGAACTACACCGGCGACCGACCGTATCGGCCATACACTGACCTTTCAGCCTTAATCGATTCGAAGAGTGATTTTCACGTTGCCTGGGGTTCGCGCGAGTGGGTCGAAGATGCCGGTCCGCCATACGAACTCACGGGCCAGATTTTTCATTGGTCCGAAGACAACCCGTTTATTCGCACGGTTCATCCTTTCTTGTGGAACCAACAGCCCGATTGCGATGGCGGCTACTGGATGTTATACGCCTCCAAGATGACGATATCCGAGTGCAACTACAAACTATATTGCCTCTTTGTCCAGTTCAACAATGTCCCCAACGGTGTTATTGATGACTGCGCTGATCCGTCCAGTCCCGGTTGGCCGACTGGATCTGCTAACGGTGATCTATGGATCTGTGTGTCCGATGATTACGGACTTACCTGGGACCTCGCTCGCAACCTGACCAACACCTATACTCCCGGATGTGATTCGGTCGGAGGAGAGGGCGGACCATGCGCCTCTGAAAACTGGCCGTCGATGACCAAGTTCGGCACCGACTTCTATGGAGATTTCACCGGTGTTCCCGTCATTGACCCTTCGGGATACTACACAGAAGATTGGTATCTTGACGTCCAATACATCCTCGATCAGAGCGCCGGTGCATATACCAATGGTCTTTGGCCGGCTCCGGGTTGGAAAAGTGATGATCGATCCGGTCCTCCAGGTCTTCCCTTCCAGGAAGGAAAATTCGCGGAAGCTGATGTCGAATGGTTCCGTCTGGCCTGTGTAGAGCCGGAAATGTCACCTGTCATAGTAGTCGATCCGTGCGTATATGATTGGCCGCTGTGGGTACAGCACGGTGCCCAGTTAGATACAACGTTGACAATTGAGAACACCGGTAATGCAATCCTCAACTACACCATCTCCGTCGAGGAAGATAACGGACCAGGTGGGTGGTTGGGTGTAGGCGGATTCTCAGGGATGTTGATGAGCGGCCTCGGCAATACTGAGACTGGGTTAGTCATCATTAACCAGGGCGGCATCGTCAACAGTCCCGGCACCGAAGTGGATCTGACTGGTCGTCTGATTATCAACTCGAATGCGCCTTCGTCTCCGGACACGGTCGAAGTAGTTGTGACTATCGGTGATATGCTTGATATCTTAAGACTGAACTCAAGTCTAGAGGAGGGACAATCCGGAGGAGTGGTACTTCAAGGTGTTCTGATGACCGATGGCACAACGCTGGAACTCTGGACTGACGCCACTTCACCCAAGATCAGAACAGATGTGTTCTGGGCTCATCACGTGAAACTAACCGATCCTGATTATCATCTTGGCGGCGTTCCCGATATCAACCACGGAAGGGAAGTCGAAATCGAAGGTATATGTACAGCAACAACATTGCCGGCAGTGGGACAGATGACAGAGGACTACCTTATCGGTAGTGTCAAGATCAACAGTGTAAACTTCCTTAGCGCCGTTATCCCGCCGATACCTTCCACACCAACCGACAATCGCGCGGTGCCGCCATCGCTTGGTAAGGAAGTACCCGATGAGTGCAAATTTGTGATACTTGTGACCGGCTACTGCGATGATGATTTTGTAAATGACATCAACCAGAAGTACGATTACAAAAAGAACTATGAGAATGTCGATCCGGATAACATTGTCGTTTTAGGTCCTGCGGCTTGTCTGGGAGACTTTGACGCTCCAGCCGGTACGACCGACGGAGCAGGCAACTTCACCAGCGGTGGTGCCTTCCCTGCCACTGAAGACAATGTCCAGAAGGCCTTCGATTATATCAAACAGCAGATGATCGCCAGTGGCTGTGCAGAGACTGAGTTCCAGTTCCACAGCGCGAGCCACGGCGGCGGCAATCATACTTCCCCGAACCAGAAATTTGCCGGTACAGCCCCCGATCCCACTGGTGACGGGTGGTGCGGCGGCCAAGTTGACGGTGTTGGAGGTGACGAGGCCAATCGGATTAGCGAAAATGACTTGAGGTTCAACAATGATGGACCAGGGACCTATGATACTGACGGCGACGGTGACGGAGATATTGAAATCAGAGGTGGTCCTCCGATCACTGTTTATCATGACGCCGATGGCGACGGTATCTTCGAAGAGGGTGAACTTGTTGGCACCGATACCAACGGTGACGGCTACGTCGATAAAAATGACGCAGATTGGACACCACCTGATCTTGATGGAACCGGCACAGTCAGTATGATTGGTGTCGATGACATCATTTCACTTGGCGTAGGCGGGTCATTAGTCGACGACGAGTTGGCTGACCTGATTAGTGGTTTAGTCAACACGCCAGGTACCGGTTTGACCAAGGAGAACTGTCGGGCGGAGATGGATCAGTGCTTCAGTGGCAGTTTCATTGATGACCTCTCAGGGTGCGTCGGGGAACACGGGACCGCATGCAAGGCGGGCGAGTATTCCTATGGCAACGGCAAACAAGGAGCCGAAGCTCATGGTGAGTATGAGTATCCCTTCATTGAGGCGCTAAAAACCGGCGCAACATGGAGAGAGGCACACGATGCGGCTGTTGAATCGGTCGAAGCCAACGAAGTCCCCGAAACACCACAATTCAGTGGTAGTGACGATTGCTGTGAGGGTATTCGCGGCAATGTCGATGGTATCGGAGATGTCAACATTGCCGACCTGACCTACCTTGTGGCCTACCTGTTCACTGGTGGTCCACCTCCTCCGTGCCTGGAAGAGGCTGACGTAAACGGCGATGGTGAAATCAATATAGCCGACCTGACTTATCTGGTTTCGTACTTGTTCACTGGTGGTCCTGCACCGGTGGCGTGTCCTTAGGAACTGCGGACAGATAGAATAGAGTAGATTGAAACAGCCACTCCTCATCACGAGGAGTGGCTGTTTTTTTGTTCAATTTCACAGAACATCTTATCGCCACTGGTATCTATTCTTATGTGAACATGGGCTTCTGGTGATATACGGAAAACATGCTATAAATGGGAAATATCGGTTAGAAAATAATAAAGCGGAGAGGCAGGGATTCGCCGCGCGGATTTTGGCGTAAATCATTGAGGGGCCTGAGATTGTATGTATTTCACTGCAGTAGCATAGGTTAACTTACGTCAAGTTACATGAAGTTAGATGAAGTAGGCGGTTAGAAAATAGTTTGAAAATCACAGCTAAACGTGCCAAAATTCTGGGGTTGTATTGATGAATCGCGGGACAAAATGAGGAATCTGAAGATTGGATTCGAGAAAGGAATGCGAAGCTGGAGGATGTACCACTCAGCACGAGGAGGTTATGCATTTGCAGATTGGCAGACAATCCTTTTGGTAGCGGTCTGGAATCCTCCGGGCTATCGCACCAAGACCATAGACATCAATCTCGGTTATGTCATCATGGTCATTATTAAACCTTAAAACAATCTTCCCTCCCGACCAGACATACCAGTCCGAAGTACACATACGTATCCATGCCCCACGCCCCTGCCATTCCTTAAGGAATCACAAACATCAGCAATTCGAAAAAGGCAATGAAGGGGATAAGGACGGCAAAAGGGTATAACATCACTATGCTGCCAACAGATCCAAGATACTTTTCAATTGTAAGCACGCCCCCTTTGTGGGCACACCAGTATGCACGCCAGATGAAACCCATCACTGTGAACACCAACAGAACCCACACAATGGGGAGGAGGATGGGCTTGAAGAGTACAGAGTGAAAAAACCACTCAGCTGTTGCTGGGATTTCCCAGTGCAAGTGTCGTATATCAATGTAACCTATGCAGAACCCAACCCCAACGAGTGTGGCAGCTCGTCCCTGCCACTTCTTCACTTCGCGCCAGGTTGCTTCTTCAGATTCAGCCTTTGACACCTCTTGCTCATCCATCAATATATCCTCCGCGTACGGACCCAGCTGTTAGTAACTTGAAATCCGATCATAACCTGATGTGTTACCGAGACCTGATTGTTGCCGCCAATGGTTACTGAAGGCCCCCACCCAACACATCCGGTCAGTTTGTACGCATTTCCCTCGAACGCGGGGTGGCCCACAGCTTGGGGCCTGTTGATAAACCCCGTTTTTGACATTCCTCACATTGTTACGTGTTGTATTGTCGA
>JAHOYZ010000053.1 GCA_019038695.1 Candidatus Zixiibacteriota bacterium | reverse complement strand
ATACTGCTGGGCAATGGCGACGGAACCTTCCAAAGTACGGTTAATTATGCCGTCGGAGATCACGCAGTATCTGTTTTCTCGATTGATTTTGACGACGATGGTAACAATGATCTGGCGACTGCGAACCAAAAGTCTGACAATGTTTCGATACTGCTGGGCAATGGCGACGGAACCTTCCAGTCTGAGGTGAACTATGCCGCCGGAGATGGCCCTATCTCTGTTTTTTCGATTGATTTTAACGACGATGGCAACAATGATCTGGCCACTGCGAACTGGTACTCTGACAATGTTTCGATACTGCTGGGCAATGGCGACGGAACATTCCAGAGTGCCGTTAACTATGCCGTAGGAGATTATCCTCGCTCTGTTTTCTCGATTGATTATAACGGTGATGGCGACAATGATCTGGCCACTGCGAACTGGTACTCTGACAATGTTTCGATACTACTGGGCAATGGCGACGGAACATTCCAGAGTGCCGTTAACTATGCCGTCGGAACTTGGCCTGCCTCTGTTTTCTCGATTGATTTTAACGGCGATGGCAACAATGATCTGGTGACTGCGAACAGAAACTCTGACGATGTTTCGATACTGCTGAACACAACCATAACGGACACCGATGGCGATGGGATAAGCGACGACGATGATAACTGCCCAACCGATTACAACCCCGGACAGGAAGATACTGACGGTGACACAGTAGGTGACGCTTGTGACCTTGACGACGATAACGATGGTGTCGAAGACCTTGTAGATTTAGACCCTTTTGATCCCAATATTTGTGAAGATTTAGATAGCGATGGGTGTGATGACTGCTCCATAGGCACAGATGGTTTTGGACCACTTGCGGACAACCTTCCCAACAATGATGGCACGGATACAGACAGTGATGGTATCTGTGATGCTGGCGACAACTGTCCTGACTCAGTCAATACTGATCAGTCTGATGTAGACAGTGACACGGTAGGCGATGTTTGTGACAACTGCCCTGATGATCCGAATCCCAATCAACTCGATACCAATGGTGACGGAGTTGGGGATATATGCTGCTGCATTGGCTTGCGTGGCAATGTCGACTACTTATTGCCCGATGAAATCAACATTGCTGACCTGACTTACCTGGTGGCCTATCTGTTCACAGGAGGGGCGGAGCCTCCGTGCTTTGAAGAAGCTGACATAGATGGTAATGGCGAGATCAATATCGCTGACTTGACCTATCTGGTTTCGTATTTGTTCACTGGAGGTATACCGCCGGTGGCATGTCCGTAGGCTCATGGATCCCACAGCAAGCTGATGGGCCACCCAGTCTACAGGACTGGATGCCGGATCAAGTCCGGCATGACAAGTATTTGTAGGTCAGGACCCCTTGCGGTCCTGATACTTCGAGATGGCGGAACCGCTAAGAGGGTTTCGCCCTACAAGAATAATCATGCCCAAACAAGTTTGAGCATGCCACCCGGGGCTCCTGCACTACCAGAAACAGGCGATGCCTGCATGCCCAAACAAGTTTGAGCATGCCACCCGACGGGGAGATCAAGTCCGGCATGACATATGGTTAGGGCAGACGGGGGCGTCTGCCGCCCATGGCAATATGGTTAGGGCAGACGAGGGCGTCTGCCGCTGGCGGGAGCGCGGGGCTCTTGCCCTACCAAAGACTCATCCCACGGAGGTGATAAAGAGGGTAAATTACCCCCTACCAGCCGAGGATTTGTTCGAGATTGGTGTTGAGTTTCTCGATCCGTCCCTGGTAATCTGATTTTTTGGTCTTTTCCCGTTCGATGACATCAGCCGGAGCGTTGGCCAGGAAATCGGCGTTAGCTAGTTTTTTAGAGACCTTTTCAAGCTGTTTGGTCAGATTGGCCAGTTCTTTCTGAAGGCGTTTTTTCTCGACCTCAATGTCGATCAGACCTTCCAGCGGGATGAAAATCTCCGCTCCGGAAATAATAGCCGAGGCAGCCAGGGCAGGTTTCTTGATGTCAGTATCGGTGTACAGGTTCTCTACTCGTACCAAGGATCGAAAATACTCAAGGTGATCTTGAAGCAGGTCACCAAGAGCCTTATTGTCAACTCGAATGTACAGATCGGACTTTTTCCCCGGTGGAACATTCAACTCGGCCCGCACCGAGCGCACGGCTGTGACCACTGTCTGAATCTGGCTGAGGTCGTGCTCCAGGGCATCATTCTTGAAATGCCCATCGGTAGTTGGCCAGGCACTTGAGGACAAAGTTGTGCCGCTGGTTTCGTCCAGCCCCTGTATTTCAAGACCGATTTTCTCGGTGACAAACGGCGCAAACGGGTGTAGCAGGCTGATGATTTTCCACAGTACGTAAGTGGCGACGTTTAGTGATCCCTCGCGAATCGGCTCGCCCGGAGAGTCCGGTTTGATCAGTTCAACATACCACGAACAGTAGTCATTCCAGATGAAGTTGTACAGATTCTTGGACGCATTCGAAAGCTGGTAATTATCGAACGCCTTATCCGTAGTTTCGATAGTCCTATCCAGCCGCGATAAAATCCAGCGGTCGAAGATTACGAGGTCATCTTCATCAACTTTATCAATAACAGCCGGCCGACCATCGAGACGCATCATGACAAACCGCGAAACCTGGTGCAGTTTATTAATGAAATTGCGCCCCATCTCAAATGTGTTCTTGCCTATCCAGGGGTCCTGGCCGTCGGGAGTGGCCAGCACCATCGAGATACGCAAAGCATCGGTGCCGTACTTATCAATTATCTCCAGGGGATCAATACCATTGCCGAGAGATTTGGACATTTTAACGCCATTGGCGTCGCGCACGGTGCCATGGATATAGACATCACTAAAAGGAGCTTCGCCCATGAATTCGTAACCCGACATTACCATTCGGGCAACCCACAGGAAGATGATCTCTGAGGCGGTTACGAGCACCTTGGTTGGGTAGAAATGCTCCAGCTCGGCAGTTTTGTCGGGCCATCCCATCGTGGAAAATGGCCAGAGCCAGGAAGAGAACCAGGTATCAAGAACGTCTTCGTCCTGCACCAAAGTTTCCGGATCATACCCCGGGCAATCCTTGGCGGTGGGACGGTCGGCGGATACAAACATGGTGCCGTCCTCAGCATACCAGATGGGAATACGATGTCCCCACCAGAGTTGCCGTGAGATACACCAGTCGCGAATATTTTCCATCCAGTGGAGGTAAGTCTTGGACCAGTAATCGGGATGAAACCGAATCTTGCCGGTCTTGACGGCTTCGATAGCTGGAGCGGCCAACTCGTCCATTTTTACAAACCACTGATTAGACAAGTACGGTTCTATCACCGTATGGCAACGATAACAAGTTCCAGCGCTGAGTTGGTACTTTTCGGTCTTCTCCAGCAAGCCTTTCTTTTCGAGCTCCTCAACCACTTGTTTGCGACCTTCGTAGCGATCCAGACCCTTAAATTTACCGGTGTTACCGTTGAGGCTACCGTCGGTGTTGAGGATATTGATTTCCTCCAGGTCATGACGTCTCCCGATTTCGAAATCGTTGGGATCGTGGGCCGGAGTGACTTTGACTACGCCCGTGCCGAACTCAGGGTCAACAAAGTTGTCGGCCACAATCGGGATTTCCCGTTCAAGAATGGGGAGGATAACGGTTTTACCTACATACTTCTTGTAGCGGGTATCCTTGGGGGCGACGGCCAGAGCAGTATCACCCAGCATTGTTTCGGGCCGGGTGGTGGCAACGGTCAGGAATTCATCGGAGCCTTTGAGTTTGTACTTGATGTACCACAGAAAGCTATCGCTTTCTTGGTGTTCGACCTCATCGTCCGAGAGGGCTGTCTGGCACGACGGACACCAGTTGACGATACGATGTCCGCGATATATCCAGCCTTTTTCATACAGGTGTTTGAAGACCTCAAACACACCTCGCGACAAACCTTCATCGAGGGTGAATCTGGTCCGGCTCCAGTCACAACTACAACCGATCTTTCTCAGTTGGTTGAGGATTTTGTCTTTATTACCGTAAGCCCACTCACTGGTTCGTTCGAGGAATTTCTCGCGGCCCATTTCGCGGCGGGTAGTGCCCTCTTTGGTGAGCTGTTTTTCGACCATTACCTGGGTTGCAATGCCGGCATGGTCCGCGCCCGGAATCCAGACTGCCTCGCAGCCCTGCATTCGGTGACGCCGGATAAGAATGTCCTGGATGACGTTATTAAGCGCGTGGCCCAGATGCAGCACATCGGTGACATTGGGGGGCGGAATAACAATTGAATACGGTGGCCGACTGGATCCGGCATCGCCGGTGAAAGTGCCCATTTCGAGCCATCGTTCGTACAGACGGTTCTCAATTTCGGTGGGCGAGTATGCCGCCGACTTCTTTGTCTTGGTCTGGTTTTCCTTGCTCATCCTCAGTTCTTTCTATACCATACACGAACCAAAAAAATAGGCTCGGTCAGTGATAATCGAGCTTTTAATTATAGACCAACAACGTCGCTTTGTCAAGTAGGCAGCCCACGACCTTTGGGGCGACACTGACAGGTAAGAGTACTATCGTCACGTATGACTGATTTCAAGAGCAAAGTTCTGGACCGCAATGTCCCACCTATTGAGCGTTTGACTACCCTTATGGCTTTCCTGCGGTCGTCGGAGGGCTGTGCCTGGGACCGCAAGCAAACTCACAGCAGCCTCCTACCTTATCTTATCGAGGAGGCTTATGAAGTTGTAGAAGCGGTTGAATCGGGCGATTTTGGAGCTCTCAGGGAGGAATTGGGGGATCTTCTGTGTCAGGTTGTATTTCATGCTCAGTTGGCTTCGGAGGCGGGGTATTTTGTTCTGGATGATTCCATCACGCAGTTGGTTGAGAAGCTGATTGCCAGACACCCGCATGTCTTTGGCGACAAGAAGGAGCTATCGCCCCAGGAAGTCCGCGACCAATGGGAACAGATCAAGATCGAATCTGAGGAGAAAAAATCTGTCCTGGGCGGAATTCCACGCGGTATGCCGGCTCTGACGATGGCCTATCGAATCGGCGAAAAAGCTGCTGGGATTGGATTCGACTGGAAAGAAGCGACTGACGTAGTGGAGAAACTGGACGAAGAGATCACCGAGATAAAAGAGGCGCTGGCAGCGGGGGATACAGATCAAGCGATTGACGAAGTTGGCGATCTGTTGTTTGCGGCTTCATCCCTGTCTCGAAAGTTGGGGACCGACCCGGAGTTGGTGCTCAAGAAAGCCTTGAACAAGTTCCACCGGCGTTTTGAGAGGCTTGAGGAACGGGTACGCCAGTCTGGCAAGCGTTTTCAAGAATTGAGCCTGGAACAGCTTGAGGCGATTTGGCAGGAAATCAAGTAGTAAGCGGGATTTCGGTTCGTCATTTTTTTGTTGTGTTGAATTTCCCCCTCCTGTAGACTTGATTTGATCATGCGATGAAAACCGTGTGGTATTGTCTGTCTGAGGTTGGATGTGAAAATAAAATTCGAGTCGCAATAAATATAGATGTTAGATATGATAGTTGACAGGATGTCACTTGACACCAAGGAGGATGCCAATGGCTTGAATGGAGCCAGGCAACTGTCTGGCTGGCACAGGTTCCACGGGGGAACTGCGAGATATTGACCACCAATTTATATAGAGGATGAAACACGATGAAGAAGATGATAACAATTTTTTGTGTGATGATGCTGCTGATGTCATCTATGGCATTTTCTGAGACTCGGCCGCTGACAATGGGTGACAACAATAATGTGATGCTGGATGACGCCAATATTTGGGTCTACCCCTCGCGCATCAATGATTACCCCAATATCGCTCGCGGTGAGTTTGGTTGGGACGGAGGAGACGGAGAGTTCTCCAATTTTGGTATTCACTGGCAGTTCAACGAGGACAATCCCTGGGTGCTGGGAACATACTTCTCAATACTTCCGGCGTATGTCCCAATGGATCTGTTTGGAAACGACCTGGTACCGTTTGGTGACCTCTTTGATGAGGGTGAAGGTAACAATAATCGTCGAATCGATCTGCTGTATGGACGGCGTTTAGGGGCATACGATTTCGGTTTCGGTTTGTCATTCCTGCATTCCAGTATGACCACTGATGCCCCGGGTGATCAGTCCAAGGAAGCTTTTGGCTACTACAAGTTCTCCTTCGGTCTGACTCCGGACAACGGTGTCTGGGACCTTGCTGCAGTTATAGGCATGGGTTCCTGGACCGATGAGAACGGTGCTGGCGAAGCCGAGACGGAGAAAGACGGTTTCAGCGATCTGGCTCTCAAGGGTAGATATTTCTACCAAATGAACCCGACTTGCACTTTCATTCCTCACGTTGGATTGGCTCACAGCAAGCGTGGTCTCAAGAACAATGTGATGGATGGCGTTGGAATCGCTGGCAATGCGAGTAGTTTGGACTACACTCTTAGCGATAAGAGCACGATGATCGATTTGGGTGTTGGGCTCAACTATACTCCCGCGAATAATGTATTTGGAGTCTTTGACTTTGGCTTCATGCTCAGTAAGCAAAAGCGTGAGATGGATACTACGGCTTCTTTCGTGGCGGATCCAGGCTTCACATATGTGAACGAGCAGGATATCACTACCTGGTTCTTCCCGTATCTCAAGATCGGTCTTGATGCTGATATTTTCAAATGGCTCGATATCCGTATGGGTGCCACCAGTTACTGGACGAGTGAGAGCGACGAAATCGGTGTAGCCAAAGTGAATGCCCGCTATCCCGAGAATGCAACTTATCTCGGCTTCGGGTTCCATTTCAACCGTCTGCATATTGACACGCAGGCCGATCCGGAACTGTTCCTAAATGGCTTCAACTTCATCTCTGGTGAAAACAAGGCGATGAACTTCCGCATCTCGGCGACTTATGAAATGATGTAGACTACTGATCTGTAGTTGATAATAAAAGCCCGGCCGTATTGGCCGGGCTTTTTCTTTGGGCCTGATGGAAATTCGGCAGGAGCTGCCCTACAACGACTTTATCCTACTTAATCTCCCGGTCAGGAGGACCGTCATATTCGAACGGAGGTGGACCAAGCTTACGCATAGGTCGTTCACGCGTCATTTCTTCGTAGGCATGAGCCAGCAATCCCGGTACGCGAGAAATGATGAAAAAGCCTTTCCCCAGACGCCAGTCAAAGCCCATATCGGAAATCACAGCTGCGATGGCTCCATCGACGTTGATCGGCAGTTTCTTTCCCAGTTTCTCAGCCAGCGCTGTTTCAATTGCTTTGCACAGCTCTATGTGCTGGCCGCTGTAGCCATGACGGGCAGCGATCTCAAACAGTTTGCCGGTGCGGGGGTCAACATTGTGCAGACGGTGGCCAAAACCGGGCATGCGTTTTTTGTTTTCTTTGAGCCAGGCAACAAGTTGTGATGCCAATTCAGCGGGATCGTCATCTTTCTTAGCCCATTCCTGCATTATTTTAGCTGATTGCTCAATCGCACCACCGTGAGTATCGCCAATTACGAGCACACCACCCGCAATAGCCGCATTGAGCGAATTGCCACCGGACATGACTGTCCGTGTGCCCAGGACCGACGGAGGAGAAGAACCGTGGTCAATCGAAGCGACCAGAACAGCATTCATCAGTTCTGCTTCTGCTTTGGAAGGCAGTTCCCCTTTGAGAATCAGGAATACAGTCTCCGCATAGGAGAGGTTTTCCATGATATCAGTGATGCCGTAGCCGCGAACATTGATCTTGCCGGGTCCTATGTCGGTGATAGCTGTTTTCCAGTTTTGGTCTGCCATAATAGGCCTATCCTTCCTGTTCCAGTATATATCGACGATAGCCTGCGGTATCGAGTTTGGCTGCCTCTCCAGACATCTCCAGCCACTGTTCCTGAAGACTATCGAGTGAAAGATCCAGCATGTTTCTCACCTCATCTTCAAACGAGCGTTGGCTGAGATACAGGGAATCAAAAGTCTTGATACCATATGTGTAAATAATGTAATCTACAAAAGACGCACTCATGGCCGATTCGTAACGTTCGGTGTCGCTATTTACATTAATAGTTACAGCCAATTCAGCCAACGGAATGAAACGGTCCGTGTGAATGTGTCTGGCTGTGGATGTATGGTAGTTCTGGCCTGAGAAATCCAGCAGGGCAATGAGTCCGTGTTTGAGGAAAATATGTCGCGGTTCCTCCGGATGCCAACGAGGTATGAGATATTGCATGAGGGTCGGGCCGTAAAAACTTGGGAGCCAAAAGAAAATGGTGTCCCCGGTGGCATAAGGGTACTCGTGTCCCGTCAACTCACGTCCCTGCCCAAAACCGGTGTGATAGATGATCCGGAGAGTATCGCCAGGGACATTGATGTGTAGAAGACCGCACGCACGTTTTATCATCGTCTGATAAACTCGTGAGATATCTTCAAAAGTGCCCTCTTGCAGATGCCCGACCGGGTAGCGTATTTCTATGTTTTGATAGGAGTAAGTTTTCCAGTCATCATATGGCGTTTTGAGTTTGGAGGATGACTCCTGCTCTTCTCCAGAGCAGCCCCACAATAACACAACGATCATCAAGGTTGCCGCAAATTTCATTATTAAGACAGTGTTTTTCATACAAATCACATCCGAGAAAATACTAGTGCTGTCCGGCTAACTTCAAATACGAAAAGAATATAATTACCACTATCTGGGGTGTCAAATCGAATCATTAGTTATTTTTTTCACAAAGATCACTCTTGACTTACTGTCCGTCGAAGGGCATATTTCAGTCGAAATCATACGACTCATGTAAAATGGGGTCGATTTAGTATTGTTTGTAACCGTTCCGGCAACTTCGCTGGATGTTTGCATATATCTGAGCATCATAAGTGACGACTATTTCGATGGTTAAAGAGCCCATATCTTTCAAATCCCCGGTTTTTTCAAAGCGGGTGCTTGTTATTGTGGGTGGGTATGGTACCGGCAAGTCGGAAGTGTCGGTGAATCTGGCCTGTCTGCTGGCAAGCAAACGCGAAGATCCGGTGGCAATTGCCGATTTGGATATCGTCAATCCGTATTTTCGATCGCGGGAAGCGGCCGAACAATTGACGCAACTCGGCGTCGAATCCATCCATCCCCCGGGTAGTCAAGCCTATGCGGATCTTCCCATAATCATTCCCCGGGTTAAATCGGCGATTGAGGGGTATGAGGGAACGCTGATTCTCGATGTAGGTGGTGATGATGCTGGTGCCCGGGTTCTCAGTTCGCTGGCGGGGTCATTCCCTATCGATGATCACGATGTGTTGTTTGTGCTGAACGCCAATCGACCGTTCAACACCGATGTAGACAGTTGTCTTCAGATGATGCGGAAGATAGAGGTTGCAGCGCGTCTTCAGTTTACCGGTATCATTTCCAATACCCATATGATTGAACATACGACTGATCAGGATGTTCTCAAGGGTTTGGACCTGACCCGGAAATTAAGCAAGACGACTTCGTTGCCGGTATCGTTTGTGGCCGCGATGCGGTCCCAGTTAAGAGAAATAGATCCTGAGAATATTGATGTGCCGATCCTGCCGCTGGATCGACTCCTGCTAAGACCGTGGGAGAAGGCCAGCGACGATGGAGCGCCATCGGCACCAACAGAGGAACAGTGAATGCCGGGAATACTGATAGATAAGAATCACTGCAAAGGATGCGAGATGTGTGCCCAGGTGTGCCCGCAGAAGATTATATCAATGTCCAAGGATATCACAGTCCGGGGTTATTACTACGCCCAGGTTCATGATCCTTCGCGGTGTATCGGTTGCCAGCTGTGTGCGATAATGTGTCCCGATATTGCTATCGAAGTACACGTACACGGAACGATTTTCAACCTGGTTGACTATCAAGGGATTGGAAAAAATAGCTAATGGCAAGAATACTAATGAAGGGTAACGAAGCTATCGCCGAGGCCGCTATTCGAGCCGGAGCCGAGGGTTATTTCTGCTATCCGATTACTCCACAATCCGAAGTGGCGGAATATCTCACGAAACGGATGCCTGAGGTGGGAGGGGTTTTTCTGCAGGGTGAGAGCGAAGTAGCAGTCGGAAATATGCTTTTTGGCGCAGCCTCAACAGGCAAGCGTGTATTTACTACTTCATCCAGTCCCGGAATCTCGCTGATGCAGGAGGCTATCTCATATATGGCTGGAGCCCATTTGCCGGCCGTTCTGGTGAATATCATGCGTGGCGGACCCGGGCTTGGCGGAATCCTTCCCGCCCAATCAGATTACTTTCAAGCGGTCAAAGGAGGAGGGCACGGTGATTATCGGTTGCTGGTACTGGCTCCCTCGACCGTTCAAGAAGCCGTTGATCTCATGGGATTGGCTTTTGACCTGGCCGACAAGTATCTCAATCCGGTTATGATGATCGGTGACGGAATGATTGGCCAGATGATGGAAGCGGTCGAGTTTCCCGAAGGTGATGTGAAGCAAAATCGTGTCAATCCCGAAGACCGCGCCTGGGCTGCAACCGGGGCTAAGGGACGCAAACCGGTAATAATCAAATCTCTCTTTCTCGACCCGCACCAACTCGAAGATAATTCCTGGCTGCTGGACAAAAAATATGAGCAGATGAAGAAGGAAGAGGTACGTTTCGAGCATTACAAGGTCAGTCCGAAAAACAAGCTTCTCATCGTTTCCTATGGAACGATGGCTCGTATTTGTCAGACCGTGATTGATGATCTCGAAAGCGAAGGGGTTTCCGTCGGGCTGTTCCGGCCGATTACCCTGTTTCCGTTCCCGGAGAAGGAAGTTCTTCGCGAGGCGAAAAAGAAAAACATCAAGACTGTATTAACCGTCGAAATGAGCACAGCCCAGATGGTGGAAGATGTTCAGAGGGCGGTTCTGGGTGTGAAACCGATTGAGTTCTTTGGCCGCACGGGAGGTATTGTTCCTACGCCTGAGGAGGTTCGGGATGAAGTGCTTAAGCTAATTCGGCCAAAGAAGAAACGTTCCACCTCCGGCAGGAAAGGGAAGTGAGGTTGTTATGACGATAAGCAGTACGACGTTATTTTCCCGGCCGGAATCAATGCAGGAGACAGTTACTCACTATTGTCCCGGTTGTACGCATGGGATAATCCACCGACTGGTAGCTGAAGCCCTCGATGAGCTTGGAGTCCGCGATCGGACCGTTGGAGTAGCTCCGGTGGGTTGTTCTGTCTTGGCTTATAACTATTTCAATTGTGATTTCATGGAAGCTCCACACGGTCGTGCACCGGCGTTGGCGACCGGGTTCAAGCGGTTGCGTCCCGATATGATGGTCTTCACTTACCAGGGGGATGGAGACCTGGCTTCGATAGGGATGGGTGAGATTGTCCACGCTGCTAACCGTGGTGAGAAGTTTACGACAATCTTTGTCAATAATGCCATTTATGGTATGACCGGCGGGCAAATGGCTCCCACCACTCTCCCTATGCAGGTCTCGACAACTTGCCCCATGGGTCGCGATGTCGCCCTGACAGGGCACCCGATACGGATGGCCGAACTGCTATCGTCCCTGGTGACTCCGAGCTATATTGAACGAGTGGCGGTGCATACGCCACGACATATTATCAATGCGAAAAGAGCAATCCGCAAAGCGTTCCAATATCAGGCTGAGGGGCGATGTTATGGAATGGTGGAAGTCCTGTCAACCTGTCCCACCAATTGGGGAAAGACACCGGAAGAGTCGAACAAGTGGCTGGATGAACAGATGACAGCTTACTATCCGATCAAGTGTTTTAAGGACCCAGCCCGGGAGGAGAGCAAATGACAGGGCAGTATGAAGTTACTTTTGCGGGTTTCGGAGGACAGGGCATAATGACCGCCGGGCAACTGTTGGCCTACGCCGGTATCCGCGAGGAAAAACAGGTTGCCTGGATACCCTCCTACGGTCCTGAGATGCGCGGTGGTACCGCCTACTGTACGGTAGTAGTGTCGGACAAACGGATTGGTTCTCCCATCGTGACTACGCCGCAATGCATTTGTGTTTTCAACCGTCCATCGTTTGACAAGTTTGGCCCAACAGTCAGACAGGGTGGTTTGTTTCTGGTGAATAGCACCTTGATCAATGTCACCAGTGACCGAACCGATTTCACCCAGATGCTGATCCCGGCCAATGAGATGGCGCTAAAGGCCGGCAATGCTAAAGCGGCCAATGTCGCTATTCTGGGAGCGTTTATTGGTGCCTCGGGAATCGTTGACATCAAGACAGTCTCCGAGACATTGAAGGAAAAACTGGGTAAGAAGAAAAGTATGCTGGACCTGAATCTGCAAGTGCTCAAGGAAGGCTACAAACTGGGCTGTAAAATCATCCGACAGAAGGACAGCGCATGAATCACGACATGAGTAAGCTGCCGGAGATTTTCGGTCGCTACCCCCAGACACCGCAATCGCTGATTGCGGTTCTTCAGGACATTCAGAAGGAGTTCAATTTCCTTCCTTGCGATGCGCTCAAGCAGACGGCCGAATATCTGAGCGTACCGATGAGCAAGGTGTTTTCGGTCTCGACTTTCTATAACGCATTCAGTCTCAATCCGAAAGGTGACCGTGTGATCCGGGTCTGTATGGGCACTACCTGTCACATCCGGGGGGCGGGGCAGATTCTCGAACAACTGGAGACCAGGCTCAATATCAAGTCCGGCGAAACTACACCTGATCTCAAGTTCACGGTTGAAGTCGTCAACTGTGTAGGCGCCTGTGCGATGGCTCCGGTAGTCATTGTCAACGAGAAGTATTATGGCTCGGTCAAAGTCACCGCGACCAAGAAACTGTTGAAGGGAGGTTGAGATGCGAGTCAATAAACCTGCCCAATTAACCAAACTTCGCAAGGAACTGGTCGCGGCTGAGAAGAAGCACGCTAAGAAAATCATGGTCTGCTGTGGACCGGGATGTCTGGCCAACGGCGCGGCCAGGATAGTTGAAGAGTTACACAAAGTTCTCAAGAAGAAACGGATCAAGGGTTTTAAGGTAGAGGCTCTCAAAGAAACCGGCTGTCATGGTTTCTGTCAGCAAGGCCCGATGGTTGTGATCGAGCCGAAAGGCACTTTCTACACGCATGTGAAGCCGAAGGATGTGGAAAAGATAGTCGATATGTCAATCCGCAAAGACGAAACGATCAAGCGGTTACTGTACGATGATCCGTCCAACGGTCACAAGATCGAACGCTATCACGACATTCCTTTCTACGCCCGTCAACAACGCATCGCTCTGCGTAACCTGGGGCAGATTGATCAATACAAAATTGAAGAATACATCGTAGTTGGTGGATACAAAGCGCTGGCTAAGGCACTAACGAAGATGAGGCCGGAGGATATTGTGGCCGAAGTCACCACCTCCGGACTACGCGGTCGGGGCGGGGCTGGCTTTGCGGCAGGACGCAAATGGTCTACCTGTGCCAAAGCAGAGGACACTCCCCATTACGTTATCTGTAACGGTGATGAGGGGGACCCCGGAGCGTTTATGGACCGCTCCATTATGGAGGGCGATCCGCATTCGGTGCTGGAGGGAATGGTTATTGCCGCCTTTGCCGTTGGAGCGCACGAGGGCTACATATATGTCCGTGAGGAGTATCCACTGGCTGTTGAGAACCTGAAACTGGCTATCCAGCAGGCGACAGAGTATGGGTTCCTCGGTGAAAACATCCTTGGTTCCGGCTTTGATTTCACATTGAAGGTGAGTCGTGGGGGAGGGGCATTTGTTTGTGGCGAGTCATCCGCTCTGATGAAATCTATTGCGGGCGAGGTGGGCGAACCTCGGGCCAAATATGTTCGCTCGGTATTGAAGGGTTATCTTGATAAGCCAACGGTTCTGAATAATGTTGAATCATACGCCAATGTACCGGTGATTATCGATAAAGGCGGCAAATGGTTCGCTGGTATCGGTACGAAAAAGAGCACCGGCACCAAGGCTTTCTCGTTGGTTGGCAAAGTCCGTAACACGGGTCTCATCGAGGTGCCGATGGGCACCACTCTGCGCGAGATAATCTATGAAATAGGTGGTGGGATTCTCGACGACCGACCCTTCAAAGCAGTGCAGACCGGGGGGCCATCGGGCGGCTGTCTGCCGGAAGATAAACTTGATCTGCCGGTCGATTTCGATACACTCACGGAAGCCTATTCCATGATGGGTTCGGGCGGGATGATTGTCATGGACGATCAAACCTGCGTAGTCGATGTGGCCAAGTATTTCCTGGCTTTCCTTGTGGAAGAATCCTGCGGCAAATGTGTTCCCTGTCGGGAAGGGCTTTTTCAGTTGCACGGGTTGGTGCAGAAAATATGCGACGGTCAAGGTAGCGAGGAAGACCTTGAAAAGATGGAGAAGCTCTCGGATGTCATTATGGCCGCCTCGTTGTGCGGGCTTGGGAAGTCGGGTCCGAATCCATTTATCAGTACGTTGCGATATTTCCGGGATGAATACCTGGTCCATATCCGTGACAAGAAATGCCCGGCCAAAGTCTGCCGGGAGTTGATTCGGTTTGATATCATAGATGAGATGTGTGATGGCTGTATGGCCTGTTTGCCGGCGTGTGCATTTGATGCTATCACGGGCAAAAAGAAGAAAGTTCACGTCATCGACCAGGACAAATGTACCAAGTGCGGCGCCTGTAAGGTTGTCTGCACTCGGGATGCCATTGAGGTTTTATAGGAGAAACGAATGGTTCATCTGACAATAAATGGACGGGTCGTGCAGGCATCAGAAGGCGAGATGCTGCTGGATGTGATCAAGCGACTCGGTATTGATGTTCCGGCCATCTGTCACCACGATTCGGTCGAGCCATTTGGGTCGTGCCGACTTTGTACGGTGGAGATTACCCGGGCTGACTGGGATGGTTGGAAGAACTACGTGACTTCCTGTCTCTACCCGGTGGCTGACGGACTGATCGTAAGCACCCACTGCGAGCCAGTCAATGAGATTCGCAAGACACTGCTTGATCTATATCTGGCACGTCATCCGCATTCACTATTCATTCAGAAACTGGCGGCCGAGCATGGTGTGCCAACCACAAGTTACGCAGAAGTACCGGACGGTGATGATTGTATTCTTTGTGGCCTTTGTACCCGTATCTGCGAACGGATGGGGTTTTCGGCCATATCTACCATTGGTCGCGGCCATACCAAGCAAATTGCCCCTCCACTCAAGGAAGCGCCGCCTGACTGTGTGGGTTGTCTGGCGTGTGCCCATTGTTGTCCCACCGGTTTTATCAAGTACTCTGAAAGGGGTCCCAAGCGTAAGATCTGGGGCAAGCAGTTCGAAAGGATCGCCTGTTCCCAATGCGGCAAATTGACCCTCACGACCGAATTCGCTGACAGTCTCTCAGTGACACGCGATATTCCACGCGAATATTTTGACATTTGTGATGATTGTCGTCGCATGGAAATCGCGGCGACTATGGGGCGTCTTTCCCAATGGACCAGAGAGGAGGAGACAGCATCATGAAATCCCAACTGATCGTTACTCCGAATCTCTGTATCGGGTGCCGTACATGTGAACTGGCCTGTTCATTCAATCATGCCATTAGCGGCAAGCCCGGCCGGTCACGCATATTTGTTCTGGACGGTGGTTTTAAGGATCTGTGGGTATCAGTCGCTTGCTTACAATGTGACGATCCCGCGTGTGTGAAATCATGTTTGGTCGATGCTCTGCGACTGAACGAGGAAACGGGCGCGATAGAACTCAACCAGGACAAGTGTGTCAAATGTATGGCCTGTACGGTAGCTTGTCCGTTCGGGTGTAGCGTGTATGATGCCACTCAGGATTTGGTGGTCAAGTGTGACTTGTGTGAGGGTGATCCGGCTTGTGCCCGTTTTTGTCCAACGAAGGCGCTCGTATACAAACCTGTGGTCCAGCCCAGGGCTGTTGTGCCAAAGGTCAAAGTCGCCGGATAAGGCAGTAATGTTGCACATAGGATCATGATTTCATCCTTAAGAATCTAACGTTATCCGGAGCCGATTCAACAATCGGCCCGGTCCTCGATTCGGCTATCAGACCTCCACTATCAAGTTTAACGGGTCATTGCCCGTAGAGGACAGCAGAATCGTGCGTCAGGTCAAGTGGGTCGAGTTCAATTTGCCCCAAAATCTTCTTGACTTGATTCAAAAACAGGCTTTCTTGTCGCTTCTATATATGTGAATTCGGTCACAATACGGCCGATGAAGGATGGAAGGTCCTGTAGACGATATGTCTGAGTATTTGGCGGTCCTTTGTTTCATTCTGGCTGGCACCGGAATCGTTCTTTTTACTTTTTTTCTGGCCCGACTGATTCGCCCCCGTAACCCCTACAAGGAAAAAGGCATTCCCTACGAATGCGCTGAGCTTCCTGTTGGTGATTCCTGGTTCAAGTTCAATAACCGGTTCTACATCTTTGCTCTGCTGTTCGTGATATTCGATGTGGAAGTTGTATTCCTGTTCCCGTGGGCGGTGGCTTTTGGTGAATTGGGTCTGTTTGCCTTGATCGAAATGGTTGTTTTCATATTGATTCTGTTCTTTGGCCTGTTCTATGCCTGGCGTAAGGGAGTCCTCAAATGGGTATAATTAAGAAGCTCCCAGTCTACGGTGAGAAATTCCCCGGTGGTGCGTTTGTAACCACTTCGGTTGAGATGATTTTACACCAGGGTCAAGCCAAGTCGCTTTGGTACCTACTTTTTGGGACAGCCTGTTGTGCAATCGAGTTGATGTGCACCGGAGCTTCCCGCTACGATTTCGACCGCCTGGGCATGATATTTCGTGCTTCGCCTCGTCAATCGGACCTGATTATTGCGGCGGGAACGATTACTAAGAAGATGGCTCCAAGACTGCGCCGTTTGTATGACCAGATGGCTGAACCTCGTTATGTGATCGCTATGGGCGGCTGCACAATTAATGGTGGTCCGTTCTACTATGATAGTTATGCCGTCGAAAAAGGTATCGACCATATTGTCCCGGTCGATGTCTATATACCCGGCTGTCCGCCCCGACCTGAATCTCTGATGGAAGGTTGTATCCACCTCCAGGAGATTATCAAGAAGCAGAAACTGTCGAGATGGCAGGAGAAATAGCGTGACCCGCGACGATCTCAAAACCTACATCACCGAACACTTTGACGGATTGCTCAAGCCGCTTGAGACGGGTAAGTATGACCCTCTTTACGAAGTCGCGGCAGACAAATTGCTCGAAGTGGCGCAGGCTTTGAAGAACGATGAGAATCTCAAGTTTGATTTTCTGTGCAATCTTGGCGGTGTCGATACCGGTGAGCACTTCGAGGCAGTCTACAACATTGCTTCCATAACCAATAACCTGCGCCTCGATTTCAAGGTCATTATGCCGTACGATGGGGCTGAAGTTGAATCATTGCAGGAAATCTGGCCCGCCATCAATTGGTACGAACGGGAGATGTGGGAACTGTACGGCATCAATATCAAGAATCACGATAATCTGACCCGATTCCTGCTGCCCGATGATTGGGATCAGGGTCACCCGATGCGGAAAGACTGGGATGCGCCCGACTTTGAGCGCATGCCGGAACCATAACTATGACTGAGCTTCGTACCGAAGAATACATCATCAATATGGGCCCGCATCACCCGTCTACGCACGGTGTGTGTCGGCTGGTCCTTACGATGGATGGCGAGAAGATCGTCAAGATCGAGCCAGTCGTCGGATATTTGCATCGGGCCATTGAGAAAATCATGGAGAATCGAACTTATTCGCAGTGCATTCCTATGATGGATCGCGTTGAGTACGTCACCTCCATGTCCTGTGAATATGTATTTGCCCTGGCTACCGAACGCATTGCCGAGATGGAAGTCCCCGAACGGGCTGAATATCTTCGGGTCATCATGCTCGAACTTAACCGGATTGCCTCGCACCTGATTTTCTACGGTGTGACAGCTATGGATATTGGAGCGCTCACGCCGTTTCTGTACGGTCTGCGAGAGCGCGAATCGATTATCGATCTGTTTGAGATGACCTGCGGACAACGTCTGACCTACAATTATATTCGGGTCGGAGGTGTAGCCAACGATATTCCCAAAGGGTTCGTGCCGAAATGCCGCGAGGCAATCAAGATAATCGGCGAGAAGCTGTCCGACTACGAAGGTCTACTCAACGAGAACCCGATCTGGCTGCGCCGTACGAAAGGCATTGCGGTTCTTCCGAAGGAACTGGCTATTGCCTATGGAGTATCCGGTCCGTCGCTGCGTGCTTCGGGAGTGCAATACGACCTGCGTCGCAACGATCCATACTGTGTATACGACAAGTTTGATTTCGATATTCCGGTGCGTCATAACGGTGACTGCTTTGATCGGTACTTGCTTCGCTTGGATGAAATAAGACAATCCATTCGAATTATCACTCAGGCACTCGACGGACTTCCAGAGGGTGATATCAGGCACAAAAAGGGCCGGTTGACGTTCAAGGCACCGGCAGGTGAGGCATACGCGCGGATTGAAAACTCGCGTGGCGAACTGGGTGTCTACCTGATCTCTGATGGTGGCAAGAAGCCTTTGCGAGTCAAGACTCGTGGTGCGTCTTATAATCATGTCCAGGTATTGCCGCACTTTGGTACCGATATGCTGATTGCTGATCTGGTAGCCAATTTTGCGACGCTTGATGTCATTATGCCGGAGGTTGATCGATGAACTTCTGGCCGATAGCTGTACTTGAATTGGCACCTCTGTTTACCTGGCTGTTTGAGAAGCTTCAGGCTACCG
The DNA here is from genome assembly GCA_019038695.1 of Candidatus Zixiibacteriota bacterium. Classification (NCBI taxonomy): domain Bacteria; kingdom Pseudomonadati; phylum Candidatus Zixiibacteriota; species Candidatus Zixiibacteriota bacterium. Next base: position 32,806 of record JAHOYZ010000053.1, on the reverse strand, counting down.
GTCTGCCCGAATCGTGGTTGATGCCGGTGAGCTATCTGGTTCTCGGAGGGGTGGTTTTCGGAACGCTGTCGATTTTGGCGCTGTTTCTGGTCTGGTGGGAGCGGAAAATCGCTGCTCATATCCAACAGCGTTTCGGCCCCATGCGCCATGGCTGGCACGGTTGGTATCAGACGTTGATGGATGGCCTCAAGCTGCTCCAAAAAGAAGATGTGGATATTGAGCAGCGCGACAAGGTGGTCTTTTTCTGGGCACCGGTGATCTGTTTTGTGGCCGCATTTTTAGCTTATGTTGTTATGCCCTGGGGCGATGGTTTGATTGTCGCTGATCTCAGTATTGGTATTCTCTATGTTATGGCCGTGACAACTTTCACGGTTATCTCCCTACTAATGGCCGGTTGGGGCTCCAACAACAAATATGCCCTTCTGGGCGGTATGCGTTCAGCGGCTCAGGTGGTTAGTTACGAAGTTCCGATGGTAGTATCGATACTGACCATCGTTTTGTTTGTCGGTTCGATGTCAATGGTAGACATTGTCAAAGCTCAAAGTGGCTGGGCCTGGAACTGGTATCTTTTCCGGGTGCCGTTTGGCCCGATTGCTTTCATAACGTACATCATTGCCGCCACAGCTGAGGCCAACCGTACCCCGTTTGATATTCCCGAGGCGGAGCAAGAGTTGGTGGCGGGATATAATGTAGAGTACTCAGGGATGAAGTTCGCCATGTTCTTCCTGGCCGAATTTGTCAATCTGTTTACAGTCTCAGCAATTGCGACGACACTGTTTCTCGGTGGCTGGAATGGATTTGAGTTCATCCCTTCATGGATTTGGTTCCTTGTCAAGACTTTAGGCGTGGTACTGTTGCTTATGCTATTTCGCTGGACCTATCCGCGTTTGCGGGTGGATCAGTTGATGGAGTTTGCGTGGAAATTCCTAATTCCGCTTACATTCGCCAATCTAATTCTGGCCGCAGTTTTCAAACACTTCGGATGGTACTGGTAAGATGCAGTTGCTAAAAGACATCAAGGCCTTGATTCAGGGTCTCGGGATTGCCGGCAAACATCTTGGCCGCCATGCCATCACTCTTCAGTATCCCGAAGAGAAATGGGATATGCCCGAGTGCTCTCGTGGTATAGTAGTGCTTCTGTCGGACAAGAAGACTGGCGAACTCAACTGCACTTCGTGTCTGTTGTGTGAGAAAGCATGCCCTTCGGCGGCGATCAGAATCGTTGCTCCGCGTGACCCGGAGACGAAGAAGAGGGATTTGCAATCATTTGATATTGATTTTGGGTTGTGTTGTTTCTGTGGACTGTGTGAGGAATCGTGCAATTTCGTGGCTATCAAGATGGCTCCGATGTATGAACTTTCGACTCCCAACAAGAGCGATTTGAGTTGGGATATGAAGAAACTCCAGGAGATGGGGCGCGACGTGCCATATACTCCTAAGCCTAAGAAGAAAAAGAAACCGGTGGTTAAGAAAACAGAGGCCAAGGGGGATGAGAAGCCGGTCAAGAAGGAAGCGACCGAAGAAGCACCTGCTCCGAAGCCGCCGGAGGCGGTCGAAATGAAAACGGAAGCGGAGAAGCCGACACCAACCGAAGCTGACCAGCCAGAGGGAGAATCTGATAAGACTGGTGATGCGGGTAAGGAGGACAAGTCGTCATGAATGATGGCTCGCAGGTTGGAATAGTGTTCTGGATACTGTCTTTCGTGATCCTGGTGTCAGGATTCATGGTGGTCAGTCTCAAGAATATTTTCCATTGTGCTCTTTTTCTGGTTCTGTGCCTGTTCAGTGTGGCCGGCATTTTCATCTTGCTGGAGGCGGAGTTCCTGGCTGTAGCCCAGGTGCTGATTTACGTAGGTGCGGTCGCCATCCTTATGATCTTCGCCATCATGCTGACCTCAAACATGGCTTCCAAGAGGATACGGCAGAGCAACCACAACGTGACTATTGGTTTGTTTGTGAGTCTTGTTTTTGCGATGTCCACGATTCTGTTGGTTGACAAAACGTCCGTCTGGCGCTATCACGAACAGACCATCTCCGAGGGAGCGATTGTTGCTTTGGGCAAATCCCTGATGACTCAGTTTGTACTTCCCTTTGAGGTCGTTTCGGTGTTGTTGGTGGCTGCCTTGATTGGGGCCATAGTTCTGGCGCGAAAGGAGCGTTCCTGATGTTCCACTATCTGGCGCTGGCGGCAATTCTGTTTTCGGTTGGACTCTTTGGTGTTATTACCAGACGCAACACGATCGGCATACTGATGTCGCTGGAGCTAATGTTTAGTGCGGCGACCATCAATTTTGTTACTTTCAATAAGTTTGTCGCGACTGAGGCTCTGGTGGGTCAGATGTTCGCTATCTTTATCATAGTAGTCGCGGCTGCCGAGGCGGTTGTCGGTCTGGCTCTCGTATTGCTGATATACCGCAACTGGCAGGGTATCGACACAGATAACTACAGCGTGATGAAGTGGTAGGGCCAAGAGATGACTGAATACTCATTCCTCATATGTCTGCTTCCGGCACTGTCGTTTGTGATGATTATCTTCTTCCTGCGCTGGAATGAAAAGCTGGCCGCGGGTTGGTCGATAGCAACAATACTGACATCCTGGGTTATGTCGATTCTGGTTCTCATTGAGACTCTGGGGCGATCTGGCCAGGCGTACGAGGCCTTCTATAAATTCCTTAACTTCCCCGGCATTAATCTTGAAATAGGTATCCTTATTGATCCGCTGACGGCGGTTATGCTGGTGGTAGTGACGACGGTCGGGGCGTGTGTAGAGATATACTCGGTCGGCTACATGCACGGCGATCCGCGTTTCAGTCGCTTCTTCGCCTACCTGTCGTTGTTCCTGTTCTCTATGCTGGGATTGGTTCTGGCCAACAACTTCTTTATGATTTTCATCTTCTGGGAGTTGGTCGGACTGACGAGTTATTTGCTGATCGGTTTCTGGTTCGAGAAAAAATCAGCCGCCGATGCCTGTAAGAAAGCATTCCTCACTACACGTATTGGCGACCTGGGTTTCCTGGTCGGACTTTTCCTGATTGCGTTCTACTGCGGGACATTCAACTACGGTGATGTGTTCGACAAACTTACGACAGGTGTGATGCCACTTGGCATTCTCACGTTGACTGCGATCCTCGTTTTCTGCGGTGCAGTTGGCAAATCGGCGCAGTTCCCTCTGCACGTCTGGTTACCGGATGCGATGGAAGGTCCTACGCCGGTTTCGGCTCTGATCCACGCCGCCACAATGGTTGCCGCCGGTGTTTATTTGGTCGCGCGTTCGATGCCCATGTTTATCGGTACTGCTGACGGCTCGATGGTGGTAGCAATCATTGGATTGGTAACATCGCTACTGGCGGCGTGTATAGCTCTGACTCAGAACGACATCAAACGCGTACTGGCTTACTCAACAGTCAGTCAACTTGGATACATGATAATGGCGCTCGGGCTGTATGGTTATGATACTGCTCAGGGGCATCATTCTGTAGGATTTTTCGCCGGTACATTCCACCTGATGACCCACGCTTTCTTTAAGGGGTTGTTATTCCTCGGGGCCGGGTCGGTCATTCATGGCATAGGCACCAATGACATCCGCGAGATGGGCGGGTTGTATCCCAAGATGAAAACAACCGCCGTTACGTTTATGATAGCGTCACTATCGATCTCCGGTATCTTCCCGTTGGCCGGTTTCTGGTCCAAGGATGAGATTGTCGCGACTACTATGCACCATCCGGTATTTCTGGTTCTGACGCTGACTATCGCTTTTATGACCGCTTTCTATATGTGGCGGTTGTGCTTCCTGACCTTTTTCGGCGAGCCACAGGATCAGGAGCGTTTCGACCATGCTCATGAATCCCCGCGTGTAATGACCTGGCCGTTGGTATTTCTGGCCGCTCTGGCGGTTGGCGCCGGTTGGGTCGGACTTCCGTGGCTGCATAATGGATTCTCATCGTTCGTATATTCCGGTGCTCATGCACCTGAGCATCACGCACCATCATATGCGTTGATGATTATCTCGCTCTGTGTGGCTTCTTCCGGGATTGGGCTGGCTTACTTAATGTATTATAAGAAGTCAATCTCGGCTGACAGGATTGCTGAGCGTGTTAGCTTGCTGTACAAGCTTTCCTACAACAAGTTCTATTTCGACGAGATATATCATATCATACTCATAAATCCGATCATGGCTATTGCCCGCTTCTCGTGGAAGTTCGATGCCGTCATTATTGACGGCGCTGTCAACGGGATAGCCTGGCTTACGATATTGTGGTCAGATATCAAGGAGTGGTTTGATACATGGTTTGTTGATGGGGCTGTTAACGGGGCTGGATGGATTGTAAGTCAGCTCGGGAACGGGTTGCGCTTCCTTCAGACCGGTCGAGCACAGGGCTATGCGTTGGCTATTAGTGTTATGATCGTGGTGTTGGGATTGGCCAAGTTTGAACTTGCATTCCTGGCCTGGGGCTGGCCCACTATGACCTTGATATTTGTTTTAGGCATTATGCTTTTGTTCCTGGTGTCGCGCAGCCTGGTTGCCCGACAGCAGGCAGGTAGTGATATTTCCAGAGAAGATAAGACGTGATAGAGGAGGATAGATTGTAGCATGTTGCTCAGTTCACTGATATTCGTTCCGTTGTTGGGAATGCTGGTGGTGATGTTCATGCCCAAGAACTCTGATCGGGCAATTAAATGGACAGCAACCCTCATTAGTTGCATTCCCATGATCACGTCCTTCTGGCTTACCTGGGACTACTTCGTCAATCATGCCGGTTCGGCTGCAATGGCTTACGTGGAGGGGCCATTCGAGTGGATACCGACTTTGAATGTTCAGTATTATCTGGGCGTTGACGGAATCTCGGTGCCGATGTTGTTCCTTACGGGTTTGCTAAGTACGATTTCGTTGCTGGCCTCATTTGGAATCAACAAAAGGGTCAAGGAGTACTTCGCCTTCTTCCTGTTACTGGAATGCGGCATGATGGGCGTATTTGTGGCGCTTGATTTCTTCCTGTTCTATGTGTTCTGGGAGATCATGCTGGTCCCGATGTACTTCCTGATTGGCATCTGGGGAGGACCACGCAAGGAATACGCTGCGATCAAATTCTTCCTGTACACGTTGTTTGGGTCGATCTTTATGCTGGTGGCAATTCTGATTCTATATTTCACTTCGGTACCGCATACGCTCAACATGATGACTCTCATAGAGACATCACCCGGTCTTACGCATTCGCTTCAGATGGTCTGTTTCATCTTTTTCTTCATTTCTTTTGCCATCAAGGTTCCGGTGTGGCCGTTCCATACCTGGCTCCCTGATGCTCATGTCGAGGCTCCTACAGCGGTGTCGGTCATCCTGGCCGGAGTGTTGCTTAAGATGGGAACTTACGCCATGTTGCGTATCAGTTGGCCTATGTTCCCCTCGGCATTGAGGGATTTGTCCTTGTGGATAGGGATTTTAGGTGTAATCGGAATAATCTACGGTGCCCTGGTTTCGATGGCTCAGAAAGACCTGAAGAAACTGGTGGCATATTCGTCCGTCTCGCACATGGGCTTTTGTATGCTGTCACTGGCGGCGTTTTCATCGGTGACGGCGATGGCTGGCTGTATGTTCCAGATGGTATCACACGGACTTATCACCGGCGCACTATTCCTCTTGGTGGGTGTGCTTTATGATCGAGCGCACACCCGCGAGATTGCAGCCTTCGGTGGGCTGGGTGCGAAGATTCCAGTGTACACCGGGTTAATGGTTTTCTTTGGCATGGCAGCTCTGGGTCTGCCGGGGATGTCCGGTTTCGTCTCCGAGTTCATGATCTTTGTAGGTGCCTTTGGTGGATTCAATAAGGTTCTGGTTGGCATTGCTGTTCTCGGCGTGGTGCTGGGTGCAGCCTACATTCTTCGTATGGTACAGAATGTATTCCTGGGAGAGTTCAACGAGGACAAGTGGGGCCACCTAACCGAGATTAACGTTCGTGAGATTATCGCGGTTGCTCCCCTGGCGGTGCTGACGCTGTTCATCGGCATCTATCCTAAGATGCTGGAGACGCTGATGTCTGCCACGCTACAAAATCTTGTAAATCTGATGGCTCGATAGAATGGATTTCGCGCTCCCTGAATACGATTTGCGGCTGATGGCCCCGGAGATATTTCTCTTTCTCTGGGCATTGCTGGTCATTGCCTACGATGTACTCGTCAAGCGCAAAAGTGAAACAGCCGTCGGTTATCTGACGCTGACCGGCTTGATGATCGCCGGATTGCTCCTCGGTCTGACCGGCAATGGTCACGGGTTCGGCAATATGTTCGTTAGTGACACGACGGCCAAGTTCTTCAAGATGATCTTTCTCGGATCGGCCTTTATGGCTGTCGGCAGTTCGTTTAGCCTTATGCGCGAGAAGATAGTGAATCATCGGGGCGAGTTCTACGGACTGATCCTGTTCTCGACCGTTGGTATGATGTTTCTGGCTTCTTCGAACGAATTGCTATCGCTTTACATTGGCTTGGAGTTGACCACCATCCCACTCTTTGTACTGGCGGCATTCTACAAGGATGACAAGCTGTCGGTTGAAGCCGGTATCAAGTATTTTATTGTTGGTGCGTTCTCGTCGGCTTTAATGGTATATGGGATGTCATTCCTTTACGGGTTGTCCGGAACCACCGATCTGGTGCAAATGAAGATAAATCTGGCCATAACACATCTGTCGTTCCAGGACATAGGTGTTATTTTGATCCTCTCAATCGTACTCATTGTGGCTGGAATAGGCTTCAAACTGGCGCTCCCTCCGTTTCATCAGTGGGTACCGGATGTCTATCAGGGTTCGCCCACGCCGATTGCAGCCTTCTTGTCAGTGGCATCCAAGGCGGCTGGATTGGTTGCCTTCGCTAAGATTTTTGCTAATGGATTGTATGCCTTCCATCATCCTGTTATGGCTCCCAATGACTGGGGGGCTATGGTCGCCCTGATCGCAGTGGCGGCGATGATATTGGGCAACACCGTAGCTATTCGCCAGACGAACATCAAGCGCATGCTAGGCTATTCTTCGATTGCGCAGGCTGGTTACATCATGATCGGTATCGTAGCGATGAATGAGTTTGGGATGGCCTCGATGGGCTTCTATATGTTCGCTTATATGTTTGCCAATATGGGTGCTTTTGCTGTGGTGGCTATTATCGAACACAAGACCGGCTCATGTGAGATTGCCACTTATTCCGGGCTATCCAAAACTTCGCCCCTTATGGCCGGGACGTTATCGGTGTTCCTGTTGTCTCTGGCCGGCATTCCACCGCTGGCTGGTTTCCTGGCCAAGTTCTATGTCTTTGCCGCAGGTATCCAGGCGGCTCAGGCTGACCCTGATCTCTATTGGGTTTACTGGCTGGTGGGAGTGGGGTTGCTGACGACCGTCTTTGCACTTTATTATTATGCCAATGTCATCAAGCAGATGTATTTCGCCAAGGAACCATCACCGTATACGGTGACATTTGATATCCCGGCTCTAAGTGTGGTTCTGATCGCTACGATGGGGCTGTTCTTGTTTGGGCTGTACCCCGAGCCGGTTCTGAATTTTGCCTCCGGAATCGCTCGATCTCTTGGCGTCATGATGTAGTCTGTTCTTCATTCCGGTTGTACTTGACATGGCTCGTCCCAGCAGATAACATCCCTTTAGAGGGAAATTGGTTGTCGTCTGGAGCGGAGTGGATATGAGGAGTATGGTCGCCATCATCAAACGCTATTTTCTATCGGGCGTATTGATCGTCGTTCCGCTCATTCTGACCTACATCGTTCTGAAGTTTCTCTTTGAGGCAGTCGACGGCATTCTTCAGCCGACTATCCATAGCATTTTAGGTTACTTCATTCCCGGACTGGGTGTGATTACTACAATTTTGTTGATCATTCTGGCCGGTATTCTCACGCGCAACTATCTTGGTGGTCATATCTATCGGATAGGCGACCAGCTCTTGATTCGCCTGCCTATAATCAGACCTATCTACTCGGCGGCTAAGCAACTCCTGGAGGCGATAACAATTCCTTCAAGCAATTCATTTAAGGAAGTTGCGTTGATTGAATACCCTCGGCGCGGATCATGGGCATTGAGCTTTATCTCCAATCGTTTCACGATTCTGATTGATGGTGAAGCGCGCTCGTGTGCCTCCGTTTTTGTTCCTTCCACTCCAACGCCCATCTCAGGCATGGTGGTAGTATTACCTCTCGATCAGATTTACCCGGTAAATATGACTGTGGAAGAGGGGGTCAAGTTTCTTGTATCCGGAGGTGTTGCCGCACCGGAATTAATTGAAGAAAAAAAAGACAATCGGACTACCCCAGAGAGTGAGGATATTGTCAGTGAAGCTCGCTAACCTTTTGATGGATCGCCGAATCAACATAGACCTCAAGGCTCGTACCAAGGATGAGGCCATAATTGAACTCATTGACATGATTCGAGCCGAAGGAGTCGCACTGGATTACAACCGGGTTCTATCATCCATTCGCGAACGGGAAGAGATTGACAATACTTCCTATGGTCATGGCTTTGCCTTTCCTCACGCTCGTACCGATGCGGTCCATGAATTATATATTCTGGTAGGAATATCAAGGAATGGCCTTGGTGACGGTACACCCGACAATATCCCTCTGCATTGTATATGTTTGTTATTGACGCCTTCGACTATCGCCAAGTTGTACCTGCAAACTCTCTCCGGAATGTCTGCGTTTGGTCGGATGGAAGGTGTGCTGGACAAACTCCGGAGTATCGACCACGCTCGGGATCTCATCAAGCTGGTGGCTGATGCCAACGTCAGCGTTGACAAGGAGTTGATGGTCAAAGATGTGATGCGCCATAATGTGGTCACGGTCAGGCCGGATGACACTCTCAAGCGAGTCGCCAACGAGATGTTTCGTAACCGGCTCTCTGCTCTGGCGGTAGTGGATGATCAAAACCGTTTGCTGGGTGCTATCAGCGACCGCGATCTAATCAAAGCCGCCCTGCCTGACTACAAGACCCTCATTTCTAATCTCAATTATTCGATGGATGTAGAACCCTTTGAGGAGCTACTGAAGCGCGAAGACAAGATCAAAGTGTCCCAACTCTATCGCGAAGATTTCGAAGTGACTACTCCTAACACCCGAATTGTCGAAGTGGCAGCCTTGATGATTTTCAAGGATGTTACCAGAGTCTTCGTTACTTCTGAGGACAATTTGGTCGGGATTCTTTTGCGCAAAGATATCGTCAACATGATTATCAGGGGCTAAACGACCGCCTGCGGATTCAAAGCCATCTAAGCGAGGTTTCAGACTAAATGGAAGAGCAGCATCAGCGTTACACTATTAACCCCGGTTCCTATGTATTTGTAGCAGTTACCTTCCTGATCTCGTTGCCGGGAGCGTGGTTTGGACTGACCCATTTTCATATTGCCCCGCAGTGGGGGATCCTGATCTTTGGCCTATCGGTTTTTTGTGCCGCGTTTATTCTGGCATGGGCGGCTGAGGCGGCCCAGGTTGACATTTCGGAGTCTTTGGCGGTGGCGATCCTGGCTTTGTTGGCAGTGTTGCCGGAATATGCGGTAGATTTTGTTTTCACCTGGAAAGCTGCCCATGACCCTTCTCAAGCCCATTATGCCATCGCCAACATGACCGGTGCCAACCGGCTGTTGGTCGGTTTTGGTTGGCCGCTTGTGCTGATGCTTTTCATCTTCGCCAAGCACAAGACGAAGATTATCCTTGGCAAGGATCAGCGGGTTGAGATTTTCTATCTGGCTATGGCAACGATCTATTCCTTTACGATTCCCCTCAAGGGAAGCCTCACCCTGATTGATACCGCTATTCTGGTAACGATGTTCGTTTTGTACACCAGGCGCGTGGCTGGGATGGAGACAATTGAACCGGAGTTGGTCGGACCGGCCAGGATCGTAGCCAATCTCGGGAAGATACCCAGACGATTGACGACTACATCGCTGTTCCTCTATGCCGGTGCCGTGATTTTCTTCGTGGCGGAGCCGTTTGCCGAATCGCTGGTAGGGGCCGGCGCGGTATGGGGTGTCGACGAGTTCTTTCTGGTACAATGGCTCGCTCCGCTGGCTTCGGAATCACCGGAGTTCATTGTAGCGGCCACTTGGGCGTTGCGGGGTCAGGCAGGGTCGGCCATGAAGGCTCTAATTTCGTCAAAAGTGAATCAATGGACGCTATTGATTGGCACTATACCCCTCGTTTTTGCCATCTCGGGACAGGCTATACGTCCCTTTCCTCTCGACACTGTGCAGTCACACGAATTGTATCTCACAGCGGCCCAGTCGCTCTTTGGTGTGGCGGTGCTTGTTAACCTGAAATTCGACCGGGCCAATGGAATACTATTGTTGGTGCTTTTTCTGACTCAGTTGATTATCGCTGAGATTCGGATGGAAGTAGCCGCTATCTACATGGCGCTGGGGCTTGTGTATACCATTCTACATCGCCGTGATCTGATTCCGGCTTGGCGAACGGGGCTGGGGTTAAAGGAGAAGGGTTAATGATTGGAAGGGTGAGCTTGTGTTATGACCATTGATAAAGATCTACTGATGATTTTCGAATCGTCAGGATTGGGTGAGGGGGAAATTGATCTCGGCGAGAAGCTGATGTCATCATTCCTGGACACATTGAGCGCATCGGATTCATTACCGGTCCGGATACTGTGTGTCAACAGCGGTGTGTTCCTCTCTACCGAAGGATCATTTGTCGAGAAATCAATGAAAGCTCTGGAGTCTCATGGAGTAGAGATTCTCTCTTGTCTAACGTGCTTGAAGTACTACGAGAGAGAAGATCAATTGATCGTTGGCAAACCAACCAATATGAAAGAAACAGTCGACGCGATGCTTTCATACAAGAGAGTACTTCGACCCTGAGATTTACACCGACGTCGAGTCGACGATAGCATACGAATTGTTCCTGATGTACGTGATGAACGGCGTCGGGAAAGTCTCTTATACCTGTTGCCCGAATGGTACGACGGGCTCTGAACCAAAACTCAAATAAAATCATGTCCGGGACAACCTTCTTGGCAAGCCGACGTATATGACTATTAGCGGACCGTAAAAAGAGGGCGAACGGCTGAATAAATGAGTGATTGTCTGGACAGAGTCCGGCGATTGTGTAGTGGTATGATACATGTGCGAGGCGGCGCGGAAGTTGTGCGTTGCCTCGTAAGTCGTTTTAACGGAACTTGTTTCAACGGAACTTGTTTCAACGGGACTTGTTCCTGGAAAGGATTTGTCGTATGAAATTGATTAATAATGTACTTCTATTTACTCCAATTATGAGAGCGGCCATCATTCTGCTGGTGGTGTCTTCGGTTGCTTTGGCAACTACTGGCTTTGAACCAACATTTCAGCCGACTATGATCACGGTCGAAGCTTTGGGCGAAATCAAGATTGATGGTGATCTGAGTGATCCCGGTTGGAAGGGCGTCGGCCATGCTTCCAGTTTTGTCGAAATATCTCCCGGAGAGAATATTAGACCGGAGGTCCGGACCGAGGCGTTTATCACATACGATGACGAACACCTGTATATTGGTTTTATCTGCTACGACAATCCCGACGAGATACGGGCCACAATGAGTCAACGGGATGAATTTTACGGAGACGATGTGGTCGGAGTACTAATCGACACCTATGGTGAAGCATCCTGGGCCTACGAGTTGTTTGTAAACCCACACGGCGTGCAGAAGGATCGACTCTGGACTATGGTGGGGGGACAGGATAGTGGTTTTGATCTAATCTGGCAGTCGGCCGCACAGGTCACGGATTCCGGCTACACTGTGGAGTTCGCAGTGCCGTTTGCCAGTATGCGGTTTCCGAGTAAAGATGAACAAACATGGCGAGTCCAATTCCGTCGCGATCGTCCACGCGACAGCTACTATCAGTATACATGGGGAGCCAACGATCGTAATGAACCCTGCGAGGCCTGTAAGTATGGGACTGTGACTGGTATCAAGAACGTTCGGCCGGGCAAGGGGTTTGAAATATTACCGACGGTTGTTGCTCGCCAGTCTGGCTTTCTTTCCCCACAGAGTGCTGCGGCATCTTTTGAGAACGACGATCCGGATGCTCAACTAGCGTTACAGGGCAAGTATTCTATTTCTTCTTCAATGACGCTTGAAGGTTACTATAATCCGGATTTCTCTCAGGTTGAATCTGATCAGGCCCAGTTGGATGTGAACTCGACGATCCAACTACTGGTTTTCGAAAGAAGGCCATTCTTCCAGGAGGGAGCTGATCTTTTCAGGACGTATTTCAATTCGTTTGATACACGCACTGTTGAGACTCCAAGGTATGCCACCAAATTCACCGGCCGGACAGAGAAGTTTGGCATCGCCTTTATGTCAGCGCTCGATGAAAGCTCACCTTACACTGTTCCGCTTGAAGAGCGAGGTGAGGTGACTGATGTCGGCGAGAGTTATGTCAATGTCCTACGCGGTCAACGATATTTCGGCAATGGTTCGCAGGTTGGGTTCATGCTTACTGATCGACGATTCGATGGCGGTGGCTATGGATCTATTGCGAGTCTTGACACGCGAATCCGATTGTCTCGTACCCTCAGTGTGATTGGTCAGATCGTTGGTTCGCGGACCGAAGAGCCGGACTATTTCAATCCGTTCCTCGATTCATTGTTGGATGCGACGCCAAGTAACCAGGTTTCGCACGTCCGCGACAGTGTCCTGGGTGCACAAGAGTTGTTTGATGATGGCAAACACACGGCTGTATTGGATGGTGAGAAATTCAATGGCCATGCCCTTATCGCTGAGCTAAGAAGGTTCGGTCGCAACTGGTCTATGATTCTCGACTACAACGAAGTTGCGCCGTCATATCGCACCCAGACCGGCTATGATCCGTGGAACAACCAGAGAAACTCGTTCATTTATGGTTCCTACACGTTCTATCCGGAGGGTACTATATTCCAGCGGATATCTCCCCAGTTCAATGTTAATGCTCGATGGAATTATGGCGGCCAAAGAAAATGGCGTCATGCCACAGTGTCGCTCAACACCAGTTTGCGGGTGGCGCAGACTTATCTGGAAGTCTCCTTCGATCGAGGCGAAGAATTGTGGGGAGGTATTTTCTACGACAACCTGTGGAACGTCCGGTTTGCATCCAACCACCGGTTAAATGACAAACTGGGTTTCGGGGTTAACGTCAGCACCGGAAAAGGTCCGGCTCTGAGTGTGGATGTGCAGGGTGACGAGGTGGCGTTGTCTGCATTTGCGGATTTGAAGCCGATCGATCGCCTGACTATCGAACCCAATGTACGCTATGTCAAGAGCACTTATGTCGAGGATGATACAGAGTTGTTCCGACAGTTCATTGGTCGAACTCGTTTGCAGTTACAGGTGAACCCCCGGTTATCTCTGAGGCTGGTTGTTCAATACAACGAGTTTGAAATGAAATACAGGTTCAACGGGGCGGAGGAATGGCCGGTCGCGAGCTTACCGATCTATGAATCAAGGCAATGGGATGTTGATCCGTTGATCACATATCGGATCAGTCCATTCTCGATGTTCTATATCGGTACGACGCATGACTATCGTGATCTGAACCGTAATTCTGAATCACCTTCAGACTGGAAAATGACCGAACGGCATTTCTTCATGAAATTGCAATACCTGTTCCAGACCTGATTCTTGTAAGGCGGGCTTGTCTTCAAACCTGCCATTGATCTGAAGTTTTCGTAAGGCGGGACCCATTCGCGGTTCCGCCTTTTCTTATTGGCTGTCATCCAGAGCGTAGTCGAAGGGTGACACTTGCTATGGGATCAGTGGATGATTAGATTGGATTAATAATCGGTGGGCCAACGGGCTTATGAAATGGGGAGGTATACTATGTTAAACAGAGTGAGATTGATCATTACTTCGTACTTGTTCTTACGAGTACCGATATTTCTATTAGGCATCTTTCTATTGTCTTCATCTACTGTGGTAGGTGAACATTACCCGGGAGTGGTTGGGTTTAAGACAGATCGATCAATACTTCTGATTCCTCAAGAGTTAGTTGGTGTTGTGTTTGACACTGCCGCCTGCGAGGAGCATCTCGATAGTACTTTGGACTGGAGGATGATCGGTGATCTGCTGGTTGACAGTGCTATGACCTTTCGTCCTGACTCCGTGAGATACGTATCAACGGTTGTTAGTGATTCGACTCAAATTCAGGGCATAAGAGTGTTCTCTGCAGAATTGCAGGAAACACTGGAAATGATCAACCCGGTCATGCTGCGGAGACGATTTCCCAGAGCGAGCTTTGACACGTCGCCGAGATGGGACAAATACCGAGAACGATGGTATGAACCGTCAGACTTGTCTCCATTCTTCAGGATGACCTTCTCAGACACGCTGTCGGTCGAAGAAGTAGTGAAATGGCTCAAACAGGTCCCCGGCGTAGAAGAAGTCACACCCATGATTCTGCCTATGCCTCGCGAAAGCGATGAGATCGAAGAAAACATTGAGCCTTAGGAAACAGAATCATAAAGGGGCAGACGAGGGCGTCTGCTGCCCACGGAACTCCGGTACTTTGTAAAAGGAAACCACCATGCGTGCGATGGTTCTGGAAAAACCGGGAGAGCAGCTGAAGCTGCGGCAAGTTGCCGACCCTAAGCCGGGTAAGGGACAAGTGCTGATACGTGTCTCCGTATGTGGGATCTGTCGCACCGATCTGCACGTTGTTGATGGTGACCTCACCGAACCTAAACTACCAATCATCCCCGGCCATCAAATAGTAGGACGAGTCGAAGCCATCGGAGACGTAGTCTCTTCTTTGACCGTTGGTGATCGCGTTGGTGTTCCCTGGTTGGGGGGAAGCTGTGGGGCTTGCTCTTTCTGCGAATCCGACCGCGAGAATCTTTGCGACAACGCCAAGTACACCGGTTATCAAATAGACGGCGGTTTCGCCGAACTATGTGTCTCCGACGAACGATTCTGTTTCCCGATTCCCGACGAATACCCTGATCTTCAAGCCGCGCCGTTGTTGTGCGCCGGTCTAATAGGTTATCGCTCCCTGCGTATGTGCGGCGATGCCGCATGCCTGGGGTTTTATGGATTTGGTGCGGCGGCACATATTTTAATCCAGGTTGCCAATTATCAAGGTCGGGAAGTGTACGCTTTTACACGACGTGGGGACACGGACGGACTTGAGTTTGCCAAATCACTCGGAGCGAAATGGGCCGGATTCTCCGATGAAACACCGCCAGAGAAACTTGATGCGGCGATTATTTTTGCCCCCGCCGGTGAGCTTGTCCCGGCTGCACTGAAGGCGGTCGATAAGGGGGGGATTGTTGTTTGCGCCGGTATTCACATGAGCGACATTCCATCCTTTCCGTATTCCCTTCTCTGGGAAGAACGGGTCGTGCGCTCAGTGGCCAATCTGACCCGTCGTGACGGTGAAGAGTTTCTGGCTCTTGCTCCAAAAGTCCCGATCAAGACCGAAGTTACGCCCTATCCGCTGGAACAGGCCAATGAGGCTTTAGATGATCTCCGCCACGGGCGCTTCAACGGTGCGGCGGTGATTGTCGTGGATCAGGCGACCTCGTAGGTCGGGTTCCCAGGGAGTGTAGCGACCGCGAAACCAGACAAACTGTCTGCGTCCCCAAGGCTCAACCAACCCACAAAAGTACCGATAAAGATAAGAGTGAGTCAGCCGGCATCGTGCCGACCGAATTCGTAAACAGAGGAATTAGGTATGAGTTTGACAGGCTTTTTGGCCAATATCGGGCAGAATTTCCGCGATCATTATCTCCGTATGACGAATGATCTCTACGCTAATCGGACCCCGAATCACTATTACAACTCATCACCGGCCTATGATCCCAACTCTGTAGAAGTTGCTGCTCCAGAAAAGGATCGCTGGGAGCCATCATCAGCGCAACCAACGACGGATAAGGCTGTGCCACAGGAGGCAACAGACACCGCATCGACAACTACCGGTGCTGATACAACCCCATCAGCTACTGACACTGTACCCACTGATGTGTATGTACTTGGTGGCGATGTTCCGTCTGATTCGGGTAGTGAGACACCGGCTGTGATCCCGGATGGCACTTACACGTTCATGCGCAACGCTCATCTGGAATACAAGCTCGATCTTGAGTTTGATCTGGCCGCCATTAGTCGTACCGCTCGATATCTTTCCGGTGGCGACACGACCGGTGTGGATCAACTATTCGCCGGTGGTTTTGGCCTTTCGGCCGATTTTGCTCTAAAAGGATTTGAAATATCGAAGTCTAACCTGCCCGACGCCGAAGAGGGAGCGGGAAATCTTCAAGCTCGCGGAATGAGTCACGCTGCTTCTCGACAGGCCGGGATGTTCCAGGCCAATAGTCGTGATTTTGCTCTGGAATCATTTTTCCGCGAAGCAACCAATCAGCAGCGATCGCAAAACGTTCTGGTCCGCGATGGTTACCGTCGTTCAGTGAACAAGTTTGCTTTCCGTTTCAAGATGGACAGTCAATTTAGTTTTGCCAATTTGCAACGTTTTAATGTCCAAACTCGGAACGTCGCCGAGCAGATGCCTGATTCACTGGGGAAATACATCAGCACTGCAGGTGATGTAGCTCAAGGCGGCACCAACGATATGATGGCGACTTTCTTTGATTCCGTCGACGCCTATCTCAATCAGGCCGAGGAACAGCTTCTGGCCAAAACGGTAGGAGCCTTCGAGCAGGCTGCCGAAGAACTTGGGTTCACTGGAGCTATGGTGGATGTCGCGCGGGATCATCTGACCGACTCGATAGAGAGCTTCTTTGGTCGTGTAGACACTGCGATGTCAGATATCCGCTCGCAATTTGCGCCGGGAACTATTCCGCAGCCGGAGATTCCCACGCAGGAACCACTACCGATGCCGGGTACTGTCACCGATATGGATCGCTTAAGTGAGCCGACTCAGCCAATGCAAGCCTGACCGAAACCAACTTCATTGTAGACAACGAGCGGCGGGCCTTGTGTCCGTCGTTTTTTTCTATGCGGTCGGCCTTGAGTATGTTGACTACAATGGACAATGCAATCTCCAATCCGTGCTGACAATCCTGTCTTTTTCCTTGCCCCAAACGGTTAGTGCCTGCTTTATGCTGGTGGAAAGATGAAAGAGAAAATAGCCCAAAACATCGCCCGGACACATGCGCAGATCGCTGCCGCTTGTGAACGCTACGACCGCGACACCGATGATATCACGATAGTAGCAGTTACCAAACGACAGCCGACGCCTATGGTAAGTATGGCGGTTGCAGCCGGATTGCATAATATTGGTGAGAGTCGCGTGCAGGAGGCGGACAAGAAAATCGCCGAGCTGGGTCAGATCGCCCGGTTTCACATGGTGGGGCATCTTCAGACTAATAAGATCAAGAAAGCTGTCCAGTTGTTCGATGTTATCCAGTCGGTCGATTCATGGAGAGTTGCCGAGGAGATTGACCGTCAGGCTGGCTTGACAGGGCTGAACATCGAATGTCTCATCGAGGTCAATTGTTCGGGTGAGAGCCAGAAATATGGTGTTATGCCGGACGATTGTCTGGATTTGGTAAGACGGGTGAAGCCGCTGGCGAACATTACTCTGGCCGGTCTGATGACGATTGGTCCGCATACCGATGACGAGGATGCTATCAGGGCGGCTTATGCCCGGGGGCATGATCTTTTCAAGCAGGGACGGGAGATAGTCAGGGATCAGTTCGACACGTTATCGATGGGTATGTCGGGTGATTTTGCCCTGGCCATTGCCGAAGGCGCGACGATGATCCGTCTGGGTACATCGTTGTTTGGTCCAAGGCCGGAGTAGCCATTTCAGTCATAAGCCAAGGGCATAAGCCCTGTGCTCTTGCCAAATCCTGAGTAGGTCGACACTGTCTTCAGTTTCGACAATCATCCCACCCCTACGGACACGCCGCCGGTGCAGGTCCTCCAGTGAACAAGTACGAAACCAGATAGGTCAGGTCGCCTATATTGATCTCGTCATTGCCGTCTACGTCAGCCTCATCTATACACGGTGGCTCCGACCCTCCGGTAAACAGGTAGGCGACAAGGTAAGTCAGGTCAGCAATGTTGATTTCATCGGGCAATACATAGTCGACATTGCCGCGCATGCCGTCACCATTGCAGCAGGTGTACGGACCAGTTAGATTGAGAAGTATCGAAATATTATCAGAGTCACGGTTCGCAGTCGCCAGATCATTATTACCATCGCCGTTGAAATCAATCGAGAAAACAGAGAAAGGGCCATTTCCGGTGGCATAGTTAACCGCAGACTGGAATGTTCCGTCCCCATTGCCCAGCAGTATCGAAACATCGTCAGAGCCTACGTTCGCAGTCACCAGATCATTATGACCATCGCCATCAAAATCAATCGAGAAAACAGACCAAGGTTGATCTCCGGCGGCATAGTTAATCGCACTCTGGAAGGTGCCGTCGCCATTGCCCAGCAATATCGAAACATCGTCAGAGTTATAGTTTGCAGTCGCCAGATCATTGTCGCCATCGCCGTTAAAATCAATCGAGAAAACAGAGGTAGGGCCGCCTCCGGCGGTATAGTTATCCGCAGACTGGAATGTTCCGTCTCCATTGCCCAGCAGTATCGAAACATCCTCAGAGCCTTGGTTCGCAGTTGCCAGATCATTGTAGCCATCGCCGTTAAAATCAATCGAGAAAACAGAGATAGGGCGAACTCCAGCGGCATAGTTAACTGCAGTCTGGAAGGTTCCGTTGCCATTGCCCAGCAGTATCGAAACATTGTCAGACTCACGGTTCGCAGTCGCCAGATCATTGTCGCCATCGCCGTTAAAATCAATCGAGAAAACAGAGAAAGGACCATCTCCGGCGGTATAGCTAACCGTACTCTGGAATGTTCCATCCCCATTGCCCAGCAATATCGAAACATCGTCAGAGTTCCAGTTCGCAGTCGCCAGATCATTGTAGTCATCGCCATTAAAATTAATCGAGAAAACAGAACGAGGATAATCTCCGACGGCATAGTTAACCGCACTCTGGAATGTACCGTCGCCATTGCCCAGCAGTATCGAAACATTGTCAGATAAGTAATTCGCAGTCGCCAGATCATAGTTGCCATCGCCATTAAAGTCAATCGAGAAAACAGAGTAAGGGCCATCTCCGGTGGCATAGTTAACCGCGCTCTGGAAGGTTCCGTCGCCATTGCCCAGCAGTATCGAAACATCGTCAGAGTATGCGTTTGCAGTCGCCAGATCAGGTATGGTATCGTCGTTAAGATCAATCGAGAAAACAGACCAAGTGCCATTTCCGGCAACATAGTTAACCGCAGTCTGGAAGGTACCGTCTCCATTGCCCAGCAGTATCGAAACATTGTCAGAGCTTACGTTCGCAGTCGCCAGATCATTGTAACTATCACCGTTAAAATCAATCGAGAAAACAGAGGAAGGATCATCTCCGGCAGCATAGTTAACAGCAGACTGGAAGGTACCGTCGCCATTCCCCAGCAGTATCGAAACATTGTCAGAGTACGCGTTCGCAGTCGCCAGATCATTGTCGCCATCGCCGTTAAAATCAATCGAGAAAACAGAACGAGGATCATCTCCTGTGGTATAGTTAACTACACTCTGGAAGGTTCCGTCGCCATTGCCTAGCAGTATCGAAACATCGTCAGAGTATCTGTTCGCAGTGGCTAGATCATTGTGACCATCGCCGTTAAAATCAATCGAGAAAACAGAGATAGGGGCATTTCCGGCGACATAGTTAACCGCACTCTGGAATGTTCCGTCCCCATTACCCAGCAGTATCGAAGCATCGTCAGAGTAATAGTTCGCAGTCACCAGATCATTGTGACCATCGCCGTTAAAATCAATCGAGAAAACAGAGTAAGGACCATCTCCGGTGGCATAGTTAACCGCAGACTGGAATGTACCGTCTCCATTGCCCAGCAATATCGAAACATCGTCAGACGTATAGTTCGCAGCCACCAGATCATTGCAGCCATCGCCGTTAAAATCAATTGAGTAAACAGAGAGAGGGGCAATTCCGGCGGCATAGTCCATTCTGGCGTCAAACATATCCTGTGAGAAAGCACTAATACTTGATAGTGTCACCAGCAAGGCAACTAAGATGCAACTTCTGAATAGTGTTAGAGACTTCATGTTTGTAATCTCCTTAGAAGTAGTATGTGAGTACTCCTTGAGAGTCAATATAGCACAAAAGAGGCTATGAACAAGGGGTTTCGGTTGTGGGTGTCTGCCTTGTTAAGTCCGTCTTTCCGGCGAACGCCGGAATCCAGTCTTCGAATCTGGAACTGGATACCGGATCAAGTCCGGCATGACAAGTATTGCCTGTCGAAACTGAAGACAGCCCACAGTAGGGAAGAACCCCTTGGTGGTTCTGCCGCATTCGGCAGGAGCAATAAGGGCTCCTGCCCTACCAAAAACAGGCAATGCCTGTCAAACAAGTTTGAGCATGGCACACATAACCCTTCGACTCCGCTCACTGGCATTGCCAGGTTGGGTGACTTGAAAGACAACATGTTGCAGTTTGTCATGCTGAGCGGAGTCGAAGCATGTTTCAATTATCTGGGTTTATCAATAGTCCCTAAATGATGGGCCACCCAGCCTAGACTAGGTTTTAACCACCTTTCGTTCTACTCGGTCCTCATCTCACCGTGTACTCAATTCTAAGATAGTACTTGCTGAATTGCGGAGCGCCGATGTCATCCGAGTCGTAGATCTCAGGGGTTTGTTCAAAAAGGTAAGGTGTTTCTACGCCATCCACATCTGTAAACGTGGTGTCTGATGCAAACGGTCTTCGGTGAGGAAAGATCACCAGTCCCCAATCGGGACGATATACTTCGGCACGGCAATCGAGTTTGCCGTCTGGCCATCGGTCGGCCAACAGATCATTATACTGGTCCAATCCCAGGAGTTTGAGATATTCATCGTCGGTGGAGCCGCCACTTTCCAATTGGTAGGATAGGTTCGAGTCAGACATCTCCGTGCCGTAGTCTCCACGAAATATACGTAACCCAATAACTTCGCACGCCGCATTCTTGGGAGTAACATATGCGTTACGCCACATCAGGTCCCATGTCGCATAGGTCGGATTCTGCTGCCCAGAGTAGATCATTCTCAGATCAGCGACGGTCGAATCAAGTTGTCCCACCTCATACACAGTGCCGTCTGACCGTGCAACTCTCATCCAGATACCCAGGGACAAGTCCCATTGATTTTCACGAAAGATGATATTGTACTGGTTCAGAGCCGGTATGCAGAATATCATAAATTCTTCAGGGGGAATCAAATCAACACCTTCGTACCCTGAAGAATAATCCTCGTTCTGCCCTTCTCCAATATCCTTGTTGTTGGGATCAACCCAAAGCATGGCGTAGATCGCCGTAGGGGGGCGCTCGTCCTCCTGGATTCGCTGATACACTTGCAGTTCGACCACGCTGTCACCGATGCCAAATTCATCGGGATGACCCAGGTCAAATATTCGTCTCTTAACGTACTCATTGTCTCGAGTGAAATACTGTACAGTGCTATCTGGAGTGTTAGACTCGGTTGGGGCTTTTTCGTCTTCGTCACACGAAATTGTCATCAAAAAGGCTATAACAATGGCTAAGCAAGTGCATTTCAAGAAGTCCACATTATCCCCTTACATGTGATGCATGGCAGGACCAGAAGTCTGCAACAAAGTAAGTGTACAATTCACTACCCTGTATTGTTTCTCCGTTTGATTTGCAATATAGGGACCAGAACCCTCATTTGCAAGAATGTATGTTGCAGCCTACCTTGCCGTGGCTGAAGCCGTCTCGACCAATTCTCAAATTTTTTTCCATCCCCCAACTTCCACTGACAGTACCTGTCAGTGGTCCATCCGATATTGTCCACGGGGACAGCAGTGGTCCGGGCGCTGTCATTGCTCTTAGGCGCCCAATGCACGGGAGTTGGGGCCGCCGAAAGGCGGCCTCAACGGGGACACACCCCGTGTGAACACGCCTGGCGTGAATGTGTGTGGTATTACGAATAGAGCACTAACAGGTTGTTGGTAAGTACAGCAACCAGCCAAGGGAAAGGACTAGTACCATGTTGTCAAAGATCTTCTCAGCATCAACACTCGGGGTCGACGCTTACACGGTTGAAGTCGAAGCTGATATTCAGCAGCAACTTCCCGCGTTTGTGACGGTCGGCCTGCCGGAAGGGGCGGTGCGTGAATCCAAGGAACGAGTCACCGCTGCTATTAAAAACTCCGATCTGGTGTTTCCGTCGAAACGAGTCACAATCAATCTTGCCCCGGCGGATATCAAGAAAGAAGGAGCCGCCTTTGATCTGCCTATTGCTGTTGGAATCCTGGCTGCTACCGGTCAGATTCTGCGAGAGCGTTTCGATGAGTATGTGATGCTGGGCGAGTTATCATTGGATGGCGCTCTAAGGCCTGTTCCGGGCGTGTTACCGATGGCGATGCATATCAAGCCGGAGAATGGCATCAAAGGGATAATCGTACCGCGCGAAAACGCCAGGGAAGCAGCTATGGCTCAGACAGCGCCAGTGTTTCCAGTGCAATCGCTCATGGAAACCGTTCATTTCCTGGAGGATGAAAGCAGCCTGCGAGAGTTCAGCATCGATATCGACTCGGTCTTCAAGGAGGCGCTTAATTACCCGGTCGATTTTGCAGATGTCAAGGGGCAGGAATCAGCCAAACGTGCCCTTGAGGTGGCCGCTGCTGGGGGACACAACATTGTCATGATCGGACCTCCGGGTTCGGGTAAGACGATGTTGGCTCGGCGTATGCCCACAATTCTGCCGGACCTGAGTATTGAAGAGGCGCTTGAAACGACCAAGATACATTCGGTCGCCGGTCGAATGTCGGCAGGCTCGGCGTTGGTGGCGACACGTCCATTTCGCACGCCGCATCATTCAGTATCGTATGCCGGTCTGATCGGTGGTGGACGGATACCCAAACCGGGTGAAGTGTCGCTGGCGCATCATGGCGTCCTGTTTCTCGATGAGTTCCCCGAGTTCAAAAAAGACATTCTGGAGATGTTGCGACAACCAATGGAAGACAACGAAGTAACAATCTCTCGCGCTTCCATGACTCTGACCTACCCGGCTTCGTTTATGCTTGTGTCGGCTATGAACCCGTGTCCCTGCGGCTATTTCGGCGACCCGGCTCACAGTTGTCATTGTTCCGCGAGCGAAATCCAGCGCTATATGTCGCGTGTGTCGGGACCGTTGATGGACCGGATCGACATCCATATAACTGTCCCTTCGGTGAAGTTCAAGGACCTTGCCTCTGATACATGCGGAGAGCGGTCTGGGACAATCCGAGAACGTATCAACAACGCCAGACAGCGACAACTACGACGATTCAAGGGAGAATCGAAGATCTTTTGCAACGCCCACATGGAATCGAGTGATATCCGCAAATATTGCCGGATAGATGACAAATCACAATCGTTGTTGAGTCTGGCCATAACCAAGCAGGGGCTTTCGGCCCGTGCTTATGACCGGATTCTCAAGGTGTCGCGTACAATTGCGGACCTGGTCGATGCTGACACGATTGATATGGGTCATGTGGCCGAGGCGGTGCATTATCGTACGCTGGATAGGCAACTCTGGCTGTAGAAGGTTGTTAACAACACTGCCCTGACTGAGCCATTACTTCTCCAACTGCCCTTTCGGAGCGATCAACGTCTATCGTCGGCAAGGCTCAAAACGGTTGATTTTATCACCGGAAGGCCAGATATTCCCAACCATCGACAGTGCCTGTCCGGGACGAAGCAAGTGGTCGTCCCGGTGTTCGTTACTCTATGAGGTAAACTCAGATGAGTTGGCTGCAACGCCTTCTTCGACGTCGTCATTCCGAGCCGGATGTTTCCCTGCACAGGGTTCAGGAGAAGTTCCGTCAGTTTCGGTCACTGCTCGACCGCCATGACCAGGCCATGCGAGCCATCAGCGACATGGAAGAGAAATCGCACGGGGATTACCTGTTTGATCTAAATTATATCCGATCCAGTTTGAACAATATCAAATCATGGATGGTGGAGGCGGTTGAATTGATGGTTGCCCTGGGCGGGGATAGCTATACACCTCTGCGGCGAAGATTGGAAACAACATTTTCAGAGATCGAACAGATTCTGCCTCTTTCAAGCACGATCGAAAAGGACACGCTGACGATTCCATTCGAAGCATTGAGTAGGGATCGAGCTCGATCGGTAGGTAGCAAGAACGCGCAATTGGGCGAGATGAAAACAAAGTTGGGTCTGCCGGTTCCGGAAGGATTCGCAATTAGTGCCTGGGCTTACAAGCGTTTTCTCGACAGCGGGAATCTTCAGGAACGTATAGGTGAGCGCATCAATTCGCTCAACATCAAAAGACACGACGATCTGGTCGCTTGCTCAGAAGAGATTCGCGATTCGATTCTGTCGCATAGGGTCCCTGAAGATATTGTTGCTGCGGCGAAATCTTCTCTCGCAGAGCTAACTGATCGCTATCCGGCCAAGCGGTTTGCTATGCGATCCAGCGCTATTGGAGAAGACACGCTTTTTTCATTCGCCGGTCAGTACGCTTCGTTGCTGAATGTCCCGCCGCGTGGCCTGATTGATGCCTACCGGGAAGTACTAGCGAGCAAGTTCACTCCGCAGGCAATCTACTACTACCTGAGCCATGCTCTTAAGGGGTCCGGATTGGCTATGAGCGTTGGCTGTGTGGCTATGATTGATCCGGTGTCAGCCGGGGTTGTATATAGTCGAAGTCCTGTTGATCCGGATGATGACTGCGTTGTTATTAGTTCGATCTGGGGACTGGGGAAATATCTTGTGGATGGCCGCCTGACCCCCGATACATTCTGGATATCTCGCGGTGACAAGACCATTGTCAATCAAACCATTGCCCGCAAAATGGTGCGACTGGTGCCCGACCTGGAGCGTGGTACAATAGAAGAAGATGTCCCCGAAGCCGATCAGACCAAGCCATCAGTAACCACCGAACAATTGTGCCAACTCGCAATCTATGCCCTGAAGCTGGAGGAGCATTATGGCTCGCCACAGGATGTCGAATGGGCTGTCGATCGCGAGGGGCAGATATTTCTACTGCAAACCCGACCGCTTCAGATCGCGCGGGTGTCGCAGAACCAGATGAATGTGGATACGGTCAAGCTCAAAAGGCTCATCAATAATGGCACTACAGTCAGTCCGGGAATTGGATCAGGACGGGTTTGTCATGTCTCATCAGTCGAAGACCTCGCCGATGTTGGGGTGGGGACGGTGCTCGTTACACCAAACTCATTTCCCGGCATTGTGACCGTGATGACAAAAGTTAACGCCATCGTGACTGAAGTCGGTGGAGTAGCCAACCACATGGCCACCATTGCCAGGGAGTATCGGGTGCCGACTCTGGGTAATGTTCGCTCGGCGCATCAATTGCCGGCGGGTGAAGAGGTCACAGTCGATGCATCCCATGGGGTCGTCTATGCGGGTGCTCAGCGCGACCTGATTAAGGTGCGAAAGGCCGAGTATGAGCTGTTTAGCGATATGGTCATAATCAACACATTGCGCAAACTGCTGGAGTCCATCTCGCCCTTAAACCTGCTTCACCCTCGCGCCTCGGCCTTCAGAGTCGACAATTGTGAGACAATCCATGATATTTGTCGGTTCATTCATCAGAAAGGAATCGAGGAGATGTTCAGAGCCGCTACTGGGCTGGGCAAGTCCCGTGGTGGTTTGAGATTGATAACCGACATGCCATTAGAAGTGAGACTGATCTATCTCGACCGGGAAAATGCCACCATGGGTGGACGTGGTCAGCTTGGCGTCGATCAGCTCGATTCGATCCCGATGGAGGCATTTTGGAAAGGCATTGCCCAGGAGGGCTGGCCCGCGTCATCACCTTCTCCCGATCTCGCCCGCGTGGAGGGGGCGGTGAGTGATGATGACGACAGGAACCCTCGCTATCGTAAAACCAGTTTTGCTATGTTGAGCCACGAATACATGATTTGCAATTTACATATGGGCTATCACTTCACTACGGTCGAAGCGATGTGTACTGATGACCCCGACCGCAATTACTGTCGCGTACAATGGGGAGAAGGGGGTGCACAACTAAACAAACGGGTGCGACGAATCAGCCTCATAGCCGACGTTGCCAAACGTCTGGGTTTTGAGAATTACAGTCATGCCGATTTCCTCGATGTACTCCTCTCATACCTTCCCCGCGAAGATATGTGTGAACGCCTGACTTTGTTGGGTCGATTGACTATGATGACCAAGCAACTCGATATGGCTCTGTCCAACGATGACATAGCCCTATGGTATAAAAAGGATATTATGAAACGTCTCGGACTCTCCAGTGATGAAGGAAGCGACGCATGAGCCCGGTCCCGGATCGGAAGCAACTTCAGGACCGTAAGATAAAACGGATTAGAGGATTGATGTGGTTGAGCACAGCTTCGATCTTCTGTATGCTGTGCCTCGGATTGTACATTGTCTATTATGATGCAGGGTTGATGCGTAGTCGCGTTACGGATGATTTCAATCGCCAGCAACTAATGCTCGCGCGGGTTGCCGCGGCGCAGATTGGTACGCGCTTGCAGGATGCTCAAATGGGGCTGAAGCAGCTGTCAACATATGATCTCAATCGTATGGGATCGGATGAGATCACGAAGGTTATGCAGCATGTGGTGCATGCCGGAGCGTCAAGAGGGATATTGGAAGCGGGTCTGTATTCTGATGTCGGTGGATTGGTGGCTCGTTATGCAGGTTCTGACCTGACCCCGCTACCCTACAATTTGCTCAAGGCTAAGCACAGCCTGCATAGTGAACGATTGATTTTCTTAGCTCCGATGACATCAATCGATTCTGTTACTACGTCTTTTCGTATTGAAGGTTTGCTTTGTATGCAGCTGGAAGCCGACCACGAGGGAGGTATTCTCTACCTGCGGCTTGATCTAAATCGTCTGGTCGGTGATTTAGATAGTGATATGCAATCAGAGTGGTCAGGTTACACCTGGATTATTGATGACACTGGCCGGTTTCTCTTTCACCCGCATAGCAAGTTCATTGCTCTGAATGCTTCGGCTGCACATTCCAAGGCATCTCCGGGCAGTGATTTCTCGAAGATCGACAGTGTCATCGTGCAGAGGATGTTGGCCGGAGAAGCTGGTACGGATATCTATTCCGGCCTGAGCCGCAATGACTGGCTAACTCCGATTCCCATGCTCTTAGCCTTTGCTCCCGTGAAGAGTCCGCTATTGCCTGAGGAGAGCTATTGGTCGGTCGCTGTAAATACTCCGGAGAGTGACGTTGTCAAGGCTATTGAGAGTACTACTGTGCGGCACATTACTGCTGAGGCAGCGATCATTCTGGGTTTGTGTCTGCTGGGTCTTGTGGTTGTAATCTATGAGCGCCGCATGGCCAAGGCTCTGTTCCGTAGGGTAGTGGAGCAGGAGGAGTACCTTTCGAGTATCATGAGGCATTCGGTAGATGGCATTATTCTCATGGACAACGACAGCCGTGTACTCGTCTGGAACCATGGGGCTGAACTTATCTTCGGGTATACCGAGAAAGAGATGATAGGGCGAACTCTACACCGGATCATACCGCCTGAATTCGATGCCGAACGGGAGTTAGGGCGGATGCGGGACGAAGTTCTCAAACACGGATCCATTCGTAACTACCGGACCCAGCGAGTTACTGCCGATGGATGTCGAATTTGGGTGGATATCTCAAGGGCGGTAGTGCGGGAACGTGATGGTGAGATTATTGGCAATGTTGGTATTACCAAGGATGTCACCGAGGAAGTTGCGGTTGAGCAGCACTTGTATGGCACTGAGAAGCTGGCTTCGATTGGGACCCTCGCCGCCGGTGTGGCACATGAGATAAATAATCCTCTGGGTGTGATCCTTGGGTTTACCGATCTTCTCAAGGAAAAATTTCCTAAAGGCTCTTCCGAACGGGAGGACCTGAAGATAATTGAAGAGAATGCGGAGAATGCCAAGAAAACCGTGGAGCATTTACTGGGATTCGCTCGTGTCAGTGAGGGGGAGCAAACGAGCGTTGATGTCAACGACAGTCTGACTTCAGTATTGAACATCGTGAGTACTACCCTGGATAACAAGAAAGTACAAGTTGTTGTCGAAGTAGCTGATGATTTGCCCAGGGTCGCAGGCGATCCGCGAGAGTTCCAGCAAGTCATTTTTAATCTCATCAATAACGCTCTGGCGGCGATGAAGGAAAATGGTGGTATGCTGACGCTTTCGGCCTGGATCGAATCGCGACGGGTTTGTGTTCGTGTGACCGACAACGGGTGTGGTATCCCTGATAGGGTGAAGGCGCGCGTTTTCGACCCCTTCTTCACTACCAAAAAAGTCGGCGAGGGGACCGGATTGGGGTTGTCGTTATGCTATGGGATGGTCAATAAATCTGGTGGCTCGATTGATTTCTTCAGCCATTCAACCGAGGACGATCCTGATGAGCCGGGTGGCACATCATTTACCGTAACCCTGCGAATCAGGGATGCCAAACAAGGTCAGGAAGGTAAGACCAAATGAAACTCAAGATTCTCGCCGTAGATGACGAACCTCACATGCTGAAGCTGTTGGAGCGGATCATCAGGGAAAAGACGCAGTACGAAGTCACGACCATTAGCAATTCTCTCGAAGTGGAAGATGTGCTCGGCGATCAGCGGTATGACCTGATCATCAGCGACCTGAGAATGCCCGGTATGGACGGAATGGATATCCTTCGCTTTGTTAGGGAGCATCAGCGCGATGAACTTGTGATCATCATCACGGCCTTCGGTTCGTTGGAATCAGCTACCAGGGTGATGGAACTGGGTGCTTTTGATTACATTACCAAGCCCTTCAAAAAAGAACAGATAATTTACACCATCGACCGGGCGATGAGGTTTCAGGCCATGCGCAAAGAGGCTCACCAATGGGAGGAGATTACCGGTCGCGAACCATTTTCTGCGGCGGTGGCGGAATTCGAGGTGGCGTATGTTCGTCGTCTGGTTATTCGGTGGAATGGTGACCCCGAAAAAGTCGCCGAGGTTTCCGGGCTGCCTATTGACCGAATAAAAAAGATTCTTGAAGAGAACTAAGGGGGTCGAGACAATTATCGTGCCACCAAACTTCTTGACATGAAGGTAATACAATGTAATAATTCAAGAGAGAGGTTACACACTATTATCTTGGCAAGGATGTTACGTGGTGAAGCGAAAATCTGAGATTGTGACTTTCAAGGTTGATGAGTCATTGTTGGAAGCACTCAAGGGTATCCCCAACCGATCCAGTTTCATTCGCTCGGCATTGTTGGCGGCGCTCGATAGCACCTGCCCTTTGTGTATGGGGACCGGTATTCTGACTCCAAGCCAGCGAGATCATTGGGATCAGTTCAATGAGAGTCATCAAGTGGAAGAGTGTAGTGACTGCCATGAACTGCACCTGGTCTGTTCGCGCGAATCTGCGCCACGACTGCAAAAGAACAAATGAGCGCATGACAAACAAGATGAGTAGAATCTGCTGTCTCTGGGTGGTGACAATTATGGCCATCACGTTGTTCCTGTCCTCTTTCATCTGGGCTGGTGAACACAGGCCAACAGGGAAAACACTTGTGTTTGTCAGTATTTCCCCGCAGGCATATTTTGTAGAGCAGGTTGGGGGATCGCAGGTCACAGTGGAAGTACTGATTGGATCGGGTCAATCGCCGGTTACCTACGATCCTACTCCGCGTCAGATGTCCTGTTTGGCAGAGGCTAGTATCCTATTCACAGTGGGGCTTCCCTTCGAAAAACGATTGCTTGAGAAGATAAAATCCGGCTTTGACAATCTTGAGATAGTCGATACTCGTAGAGGAATCGAGTTGCTCGCAATGGACCATGACGATCACGGTCACACACACGCTGGCAATCATGATCCTCACATCTGGCTTGACCCGTCGTTGGTAAAAGTGCAGGCGGAAAATATCTGTAAGGCACTCTCGGTGTTGCTGCCGGATCAACGGCCGACGTTTGAATCAAATCTGAGATCGTTCCAGGGTCAGCTTGATTCAATTGCAGCGACTATCCGCCAGGAGCTATCCGATCTCAAGCGGCGGACAATCTATGTCTTCCATCCGACCTATGGATATTTCTGCAATGCCTTTGATCTGGAACAGGTCGCCATCGAGATGGACGGCAAAGAACCGTCGGCCCGGCAATTAGCCGAATTGGTCGACAGCTGTCGGAAAGACTCAGTGCGAACGATTTTCGTTCAACCTCAATTCTCCAGAAAAGCGGCCCAAGCTGTCGCCGAGGCGATAGGTGGCGAGGTGATCCCGCTCGATCCACTGGCTCGGAACTACATTGATAATTTAGTCGAAATCTCAGCCAAAATAGCAGCGGCTCTGGGAGCCCGCGCAGGGGACAAGTAGCCGTGGGAAAGGACACAGACTCAGCAGGCGATAGAAAACCGATCATAGAAATCGACGGCGTGTCATTTGCATACAATGGCCAAACGGTTCTCCAGGATGTCAACCTGACAGTCTATGAGCGCGAGTTTGTCTGGATCGTCGGCCCCAATGGCGGTGGCAAAACGACACTGATGAAAATCATGCTGGGTTTATTGGCTCCCGCTCGGGGTTCGGTCAAGTTATTGGGTGTTGCCCCACTTGAGGCGAGGTCTCGTATCGGATATTTGCCTCAGCATGTAGATACCGACCGACAGTTTCCGATCAGTGTTCTGGAAGTTGCTCTTATGGGACGGTTGCGCCGGGGTATGAGGTGGGGTCCGTTTCCGGCAGAAGATACCAGGGTTGCGCTTGACGCACTGCAACAGGTTGGTTTAGCCGAGTTAGCAGAGCGACCGGCAGGAGAGTTGTCGGGAGGACAGCACCGACGTTTGCTGATTGGTCGTGCGCTGGCTGCCCAGCCGGAACTGTTGCTTCTTGATGAACCGATGGCTAATCTTGATCGGCAGGTGGAAAAAGAACTGCACGAGCTACTCCAGCAACTTAATAAGCATCTGACCATTGTTATGGTGTCTCACGATCCTGCCTTTGTCTCTGATTTTGTCAAGCAGGTAGTGTGTGTCAATCGGACGGTCGCGGTCCATCCGACCTCCGTCATGGAAAATGAATTCGTCGGCGAACTGTATGGATCGGGGATGCGTGTTGTACGCCACGACCAACATGATCATCACCATAGTGAAGATTTGTAATGGAATTCATTGATGCCATAATTCATCATTCCTTCTTGCAGAACGCACTATTGGCTGGCCTGCTGGCAAGCATCGCGTGCGGAGTGGTGGGGTCTTTCGTTGTTGCCCGGCGCATAACCTACCTGGCCGGAGGGCTTGCCCACAGTGTATTCGGCGGTTTGGGTGTGGCTCACTATCTTTCCGTGAGTTGTGGCTGGACATGGCTTCAACCCTTGCATGGTGCGGCGGTGGCCGCTTTGCTTGCGGCGGTCGTTATCGGCTGGGTCAGTCTCCGCGCTCGTGAACGTGAAGACACAGCTATCGGGGCTGTATGGGCGGTGGGTATGGCGGTGGGAATCGTGTTCATTTCCCGCACGCCCGGATACAACCAGGACCTCATGAGCTACCTGTTCGGCAACATACTCATGGTCGGGACAGGCGACCTCTGGCTGATTGCGATACTCGACGTTCTCATTCTGCTGGTCACGTTTCTATTCTTCAATCGTCTCCAGGCGGTATGCTATGATCAGGAGTTCACCCGTGTAAGACGGGTCAATGTGGAGTTCTTCTACCTGTTGTTGCTGAGTGTGACGGCGTTGACGGTTGTGATACTAACTACGGTAGTCGGTATTGTCATGGTAATCGCTATGCTTACTCTACCGGCGGCGATAGCTTTGCGTTTCACTCGATCATTACGACAAGCGATGTTGGTGGCGGTTCTCCTGAGTGCATTGTTCTCGACGGTTGGTTTGGGAGTGAGCTATACGCCTGACTTGCCGGCGGGCGCAACGATCATTCTTGTAGCGGGCGTTGCCTACGGCCTGGCGGCGTTGTGGGGACGATTCCGCAATACGAACCGTGGATAATTGCTTTCGGTCCAAACAAAAGTATGGTAAGCTGGAACCCTCTTAGGCTGGGTGGTCCATCAGTCTTGTAGGTCGACACTGTCTTCAGTTTCGACAATCATTATAAGTGGGCGGCAGACGCCCTCGTCTGCCCATTAGGTGCCCCACGAAATCATCCCAACCCTACGGGCACACCACCGGCGGTATACCTCCAGTAAACAAGTACGAAACGAGATAAGTCAGATCGGCGATATTGATCTCGCCATTACCGTCTATGTCACTTTCATCTATACACGGCGGCTCTGCCCCTCCGGTGAATAGGTAGGCCACCAGGTAAGTCAGGTCGGCGATGTTGATTTCATCGGGCAATAAGTAGTCGACATTGCCGCGCAAGCCGTCGCCGTTGCAGCAGATAGTCAGATTCAGCAGTATCGAAACATCGTCAGAGTCAAAGTTCGCAGTCGCCAGATCATTGTCGCCATCGCCGTCAAAATCAATCGAGAAAACAGAACGAGGGCCACCTCCGACGGCATAGTTAACCGCAGACTGGAATGTTCCGTCGCCATTGCCCAGCAGTATCGAAACATCGTCAGAGTATCCGTTCGCAGTCGCCAGATCATTGTTACCATCGCCGTTAAAATCAATCGAGAAAACAGAGCGAGGGCTATATCCGGTGGTATAGTTAACTGCCGACTGGAATGTTCCGTCGCCATTGCCCAGCAGTATCGAAACATTGTTAGAGTAAAAGTTCGCCGTGGCCAGATCATTGTTGCCATCACCGTCTAAATCAATCGAGAAAACAGAGAAAGGGTCATCTCCGGCGGTATAGTTAACCGCAGACTGGAAGGTTCCGTCGCCATTGCCCAG